>JAIXTE010000034.1 GCA_027484315.1 Burkholderiales bacterium
GACGTGAAATATTGTTCGGAAGCGTGCCGCAAGGCTGCTCCCAAAACCGGCAAAAATTAACTCAATGAGCAGTACACACAAAGCAGTGGTGGTGTTGGGCGACCAACTGGACCTCAACAACCCCGCCTTGCTGGCCAACCCGCCAGGGCAAGCCGACATCCTGATGGTGGAATCGCATGTCGAATCCACTGTGGTGTGGGTTCACAAGGCACGCATTGCCCTGTTTCTCAGTGCCATGCGCCACTTCGCAGAGCAGTTGCGCATGGCCGGGTACACCGTGCACTACCGCGGCCTGAGTGAAACAGGCCAGCAAAGCCTGGTGCATGAAGTGGAACTGTTGTGTCAGCAGCAGGGCTACACCGAACTGGACATGGCCGAGCCCGGTGAATGGCGTCTTGAGCAGGAGTTTCTGGAACTCGCCAAAACCGCCAAGCTGAAACTGCGTTTGCTGGAAGACACGCACTACCTGTGCAGCCGTGCCGAATTCGCAAAATGGGCCAGTGGCTACAAGCAAATGCGCATGGAATATTTTTACCGTGAAATGCGCAAACGCACTGGTGTGTTGATGGACGGCGCTGAACCCGCAGGCGGCAAGTGGAATTTCGATGCAGACAACCGCAGCGCTTTTCCAAAAGCAGGGCCTGGCAACATTGAGCCGCCCGCAGCTTTTGAGCCTGATGACATCACACAAAAAGTGTTTGCCGAGGTTGAACAGCATTTCGGGGACCACCCCGGCACACTGGCCAACTTCAAGTGGCCAGTAACGCGTGAACAAGCCTTGCAGGCGCTGGATCGCTTTATTGACATGCGTTTCGCCAACTTCGGTACCTACCAGGATGCCATGTGGACCAACACACCATTTGGTTGGCATTCGCTGGTGTCCAGTTCAATCAACCTGCATTTGTTGCACCCGCTGGAAGTGATTCAAAAAGCAGAAGCCGCATTCCGCGAAAATCGGGTCGATGTAGCCAGTGCTGAAGGTTTCATTCGCCAAATCCTCGGTTGGCGTGAATTCATGCGCGGCGTGTATTGGCTTGACATGCCCAAGATGCGTGAAGACAACGCCCTGAAGGCAGATCGCAGTTTGCCCAAGTGGTTCTGGACCGGCCAAACCAAGATGAATTGCATGAAGGATTCTATTGGCCAAACCCTGGAACACGCCTACGCCCACCACATTCAGCGCTTGATGGTGATTGGTAACTTTGCCTTGCTGGCGGGTCTCGTGCCCCAACAGGTCGAAGACTGGTTTCTGGCTGTGTATGTCGATGCCGTGGAATGGGTTGAGCTACCGAATGTGGCAGGCATGGCCCTGTTTGCCAATGGCGGGCGTTTTACCAGCAAGCCCTACATTGCATCAGGCGCTTATATCAAGCGCATGAGCAACTACTGTACAGGCTGTAAATACAACCCGGCAGAAAAGACTGGCGACAAGGCCTGCCCCTTCACTACCCTGTACTGGGGGTTTCTGGACAAGCACGAGGCCATGCTGGCCGCCAACCCGCGCACCGGCCTCATGGCCAAAAACATTGCGCGCCTGGATGACGCCCAGCGCACGGCACTTCGGCAAAAAGTGGCCGACACCTTCGAGAATATTGAACAACTGTAAAGCCTTAATTTGTTAAGGTAGGGCTTGAATGTTGAGCAACTGGAGGACAAGGCATGGGTTTGCTGGTCGAAGGGCAATGGCAGGACAAGTGGTATGACACCGATTCAAGCGATGGCAAGTTCAAGCGTGAAAGCGCACAGCTCCGCAATTGGGTCACCGCAGACGGCGGTGCAGGCCCCACCGGCGATGCCGGGTTCAAAGCAGAAAGTGGCCGCTACCATTTGTATGTGTCACTTGCTTGCCCTTGGGCTCACCGCACGCTGATTTTTCGCAAATTGAAAGGACTGGATAACCACATCGGTGTGTCCGTGGTCAGCCCGGAAATGCTGAGTAACGGCTGGTCATTCAATACCGACACCGGCAGCACGGGCGACGCACTCATGGTGGACTCTTTGTTCGGCAGTGAATTCCTGCATCAAGTCTATACCCGCCACAAGGCGGATTATTCAGGGCGTGTCACCGTGCCGGTGTTGTGGTGCAAACAGTCCCGCCGCATTGTCAGCAATGAATCTGCTGAAATCATTCGCATGCTCAACACGGCATTCAATGGCGTCACCGGCAACCACGACGATTATTACCCGGCACCACTTCAAACGATGATCGACCGTGTGAATGGCCTGGTCTATGACAACCTCAACAACGGGGTTTACAAGGCTGGTTTTGCAACCACGCAAGCAGCGTATGAAGAGGCGTACAACGGCGTGTTCATGGCCCTGGACTCCGTCGAAAAAATTCTCGAGAACAACCGTTACCTGGTCGGCGCGCGGATCACCGAAGCGGATTGGCGCCTGTTCACTACCCTGGTGCGGTTCGATGCGGTGTACCACGGGCACTTCAAGTGCAACCGCCAGCGGCTGGAGGAATATCCAAACATTTCAAATTACGTTCGGGAGCTTTACCAGTGGCCCGGCGTGGCAGACACGGTGGATCTTCACCACATCAAGCGTCATTATTACTTCAGCCACGACATGATCAACCCGAGCAGAATTGTACCGGCAGGTCCTGCAATCGACTTTGCGCGTGAGCACAATCGCACGCGTTTGCCCTCAGTTCAACTCAGCTGATTCAGTGGTAACCTTGGGCAACTTATATTCTTGACATGTCCATGGTTCAGCACTCTGCACTGCAAGGCTTTTCGCCTGACCAAGTTGTTGCCAAACTGCCTCAGCACACACAGGTTTACGTGGTGGGGGGCGCTGTTCGCGATGCCTTGATGGGGCGCGCATTCAGCGATCGCGACTGGGTGGTGGTGGGCGCCACCGTCGAGGACATGCTGGCAGCAGGCTTCAAGCCCGTGGGTGCAGATTTTCCCGTATTTTTGCATCCGCACACCCACGAAGAATATGCACTGGCCCGCACCGAAAGAAAAAGCGGGCATGGCTACAAAGGCTTTACTTTCCACGCGGACCCCACTGTCACGCTTGAGGAAGACTTGGTTCGCCGCGATTTCACCATCAATGCCATGGCCATGGATGCGCAGTCCCGGTTGATCGATCCTTACAATGGCCTTGCTGATTTGCAAGGCAAGTTGATGCGGCACGTCAGCCCGGCCTTCGTGGAAGACCCTTTGCGCGTGTTGCGTTTGGCCCGTTTTCTGGCTCGCTTTCTTGACTTCTCGGTGGCTGAAGATACCCTGGCCTTGTGCCGCAATTTGCGCGACAGCGGCGAATTAAAGCACCTTGTGGCCGAGCGGGTGTACGCCGAGTTCAACAAAGGCATGAATGAAGAAAAACCGTCGCGCATGATCAAGCTGATCAACAAGCTCGAATGCTGGCCTGAACTGGCTGCCGGTTGCGCAGTGCCTTTCGCTCAATTCGACAAGCCCGAATTCGATCGCCTGAATGGTTTGCAAACCGACCCGGAAACCGGTCTGCAAACAGCGCAAGACAGGTGGGTCTATTCACTGGGCTTTTTCCTGAATGCGACTGACATCAAGGCGCTGGCCAAGGCCTGGCGCTTGCCCCGCGACACCGAAGACCTGGCCACACTGGCTTCAAATTTTCTTGCGTTCCTGCAGACCAATCAATTCGATTCCGACAGTTTCGGTCAATTTTTCAACCGAGTTGATTTGTATCGCAAACCTGCCCGCCTGCGTCATGTGAATGGCTTGATCCAATCCCTTGCTGGGGGCAGTCCAGTACACAACTTTGTTGATTTGGTCATCGACAATCTGGAAGCTGGGCATTACAAAGCATTTCTTGCCGCCAAAATTTCAGACCTGCAGGTCGGTCAGCAGGTGGCCACGGTTGCAGCACAGGCCCGTCAGGATTGGCTTGATAACTTGTACTCTGAACACTTTTCTGAATCATGAAAAACATCTGTGTGTATTGTGGCGCAAGCCCCGGCAGCCGCGTCGAATATGCAGAAGGTGCGAAAGCACTTGCACGCGCCTTGGTCGCCAATAATCTGGGGCTGGTCTACGGTGGCTCGAATTTGGGCTTGATGGGTGTTGTTGCCCAAGAGGTGCTGGACCAAGGGGGCAGGGCAGTTGGGGTCATTCCAGAACAACTTGTCACCAAGGAACTTGCGCACCCGGCGCTCACCGAATTGTTTGTCACCCGAAACATGCACGAGCGCAAAGCCATGATGGCCGAGCTGTCAGACGGCTTCATTGCCTTACCCGGTGGTTTGGGCACGTTCGAAGAATTGTTTGAAATCCTGACCTGGGGGCAATTGAGCTTTCACAGCAAGCCTGTGGGTGTGCTCAATGTGAATGGCTATTACGACGGCCTGCTGTCGTTCCTGAATCATGCCCACTCGGAAGCATTCATTCGAACGCAGCACCGCAACATGCTGATGTCGGCGACATGTCCTGTCCAGTTGCTTGACGACTTTAAAGCTTACGAAGCACCCGCCGTGGTGAAGTGGGTCTGAGCCATGCAACAAGAACCACTCCATAAGCTGGTCATTCGGGATGCCAAATTGGCCGACATGGTCGCCGTGCAGGCGCTTTATGCCCATTATGTGTTGAATGAATTGGCCACCTTTGAATTGGTGCCACCTTCACTTGATGAAATGTGCGCTCGCAGGCAAGCCATACTGGATTGCGGTTTGCCCTACCTGGTGGCTGAATTGGCTGGTGAAATTGTGGGCTATGCCTATGCCGCCAACTACAGGCCAAGGCCAGCCTATCGCTACACTGTTGAGGATTCCGTGTACCTGTCGCCCCAGCACACAGGGTTGGGTATTGGCACAGCCTTGCTGTCTGAAGTCATTCGCCGTTGCGAACTGGGGCCTTGGCGGCAAATGGTGGCAGTCATCGCACAAACAGGCGGAACTGGTTCAGCTGCGCTTCACGGCAAGCTGGGTTTTGTGGAAGTCGGAAACATGCCCAATGTGGGTTACAAATTCAACCGCTGGCTGGGTACCCTCATCATGCAGCGCGAACTCGGAGAGGGGGCGAAGTCTGCCCCAGCCCCTATTTAAATTCTCTGAATTGAAGGACAGGTTTTGGAATTCAGCAATTACAGCCTGATCGTGGGCATGGCCTTCCTGGTGGCTGGGTTTGTCAAGGGTGTCACTGGCATGGGTTTGCCACCGATTGCCATTGGCCTCATGGCGGTGGTGGTTCCGCCTGTGCAGGCGGCCGCACTGATCGTGGTGCCCTCCATGGTCAGCAATGTATGGCAAATGCTGGTGGGGCCAGGTTTTTTCAGTGCAATTCGCCGCTTCGGCACCCTGTTGTTGATGGTGTGCATCGGGGCTGCGTTTGGCGTGGGCGTGCTCACGGGCGAATCGCCGGCTTATGCCACCCTGGCACTTGGCTTGGTGCTGTTTGTGTATGCCTTGTTGGGCCTGTTCAAATTCAATATGCAGGTCAGCACCCGCAATGAACGCTGGGCCTCGCCGCTGGTGGGTGGTCTGACCGGTTTTCTGGCTGGTGCCACGGGTGTGTCGTCCGTGCCTTCCGCCCCTTACATGAATTCACTTGGGCTGGACAAAGATGCGCTGTTGCAGGCGCTTGGTTTGGTATTCACCGTGGGCACCTTTGCAATGGCGGTGGGCCTCTACCTCAAGGGGCGGTTTGAATTGACCGCCGCCTGGGAATCCACCTTGTGTCTGATCCCGGCGATGCTGGGCGTTGTGGCTGGTCAAAAGTGCCGTGCCATGCTGAGCGCCGACACATTCAAAACCGTTTTCTTTGCAGGTCTTTTTGCCTTGGGCCTGTACATGATTGTGCGTGTCGTTTGGTTTTAGATTAGGCTATTCAACTGGTGTGCCTCTGTCCGGAATTGGCGACCGGGAATCACTGAACGTGAGGTAAACATGCTGCGATACTGCGCCAGAACATTGTTGTTGCTTTCACTGCTTCAGCCTGTGCTTGCACCGGCTGCGCCGATTTCTGCGGAAAAGGCAGTGACCCGTCACAATGAGGAAATACAAGTTCAGTTCAAGGTGCGCTCCAGCAAACTGCGCACGGAACGCGATCAAGTGGATCTCAATTCCCACACCAATTTCCGCGACCCAGCCAACCTGACCGTGGTCATTGATGGCCGCGTCGCAGCTTGGTATTCCTACCAAGGCATTCATGACCTGCCCAAATTCTTTTTCGGAAAAACAATTGTGGTGTCGGGAATTGTTGAGCGGTTTGCAGATCAAACACGCCTGCTTGTTGCCGATCCTGAGCAGATTCAAATATTGAAGTAGCCATGTATCTACCCAAACACTTTGAAGAAACATCACAGCAGTTGCTTTTCGATCTGATCAAGGCACACCCGCTGGCCACAGTCATTACGCTTTCCGAAGCGGGTTTGAATGCCAACCACATTCCCATGTTGCTTGCCGAAAACGTCAATGGTGAAAAGGTTTTACGTGGTCATGTTGCGCGTGCCAATCCGATACTGAATGACATCGGCGTGTCACCGTCAACATTGCTTGTTTTTCAGGGGGATGAGCACTACATCACCCCGTCCTGGTACGCCACCAAGAAAGAGACCGAAAAGGTAGTGCCCACCTGGAATTACGTGGTGGTTCATGTCCGTGGGATAATGAGAGTTGTCGAAGATGCGGCGTGGTTGCACAAGCAGCTCGATGATTTGACAGCACAGCAGGAGTCCTTTCGTGATCAGCCTTGGTCGCTCAGCGATGCACCGCCTGAATTTATCGAGCAAATCAAAAAGGCAATTGTCGGTTTTGAAGTGCAGATCGAGAGCGTGGTTGGCAAGTGGAAGGTGAGTCAGAATCAGCCCCAAGTCAACCGTGATTCGGTTGCTGAAGGGCTGGAAGAGTTATCAACCGATTCAGCATTGCGCATGCGCGAATGGGTCAAACGTCAATCTTGATCAGTTTTGAGATGTCAGCAGCATGAAATCTTCAAGAATCAAATCGGGTGAGTGCCTTTGTTGCGGCCGCTTCACGCTACTGACTTTCCACCACCTCATTCCCAAAAAGTTGCACAGGCGCGCTTTCTTTCGAAAGAACTTTGACAAAGATGCCTTGAACAGCGGATTGAACATCTGCAGGCTGTGTCACGACGGCATTCATGACCTGTACGATGAAATGCAACTCGCCAAAAATTACCCTTCCGCCCAGGCCTTGCTCGCTGACGAGGCCCTGCAAAAGCACTTTGCCTGGGTGGCCAAGAAAAAATAAGCAAACCGGCAGATGTAGGCCAAGTTGGATTGGTCAAGAGGCGGCAAGAAGGAATACTTGGTACAATCAGGGGCTTAGCTCAACACAGCCCCAACACCCCCCATGCTTGCCCAACAACGAAACACACTGATCGCCGCATTTGAAGCGGCCGCCGCCGCTGCCCTGAACCAGTCTTTCGAGGGTACTGTTGCCCTTGAGAAACCCAAAGATCCCAGCCACGGCGATGCCGCCTGCAACCTGGCCATGCAATTGGCCAAACCTGCACGCCGCAATCCACGTGAACTGGCCCAGTTGTTGGCAGACCATGTCAAGGCCAACCCTGCATGCGCGGGCTTGGTGGATGCGGTGGAAGTGGCAGGCCCCGGTTTCATCAATATCCGTTTGAGTCAGCAGGCTCGCGTGGCTGTGGTGGCTGCGGTATTGGAACAGGGCGCTGATTTTGGAAAATCCAGTGAACATGCTTCTGAAAGCGTGCTTCTGGAATTCGTGTCAGCCAACCCCACAGGCCCCTTGCATGTCGGCCACGGTCGTCAGGCAGCACTGGGCGACGCCATGGCCGCTGTCATGAAAACCCAGGGCTGGAAAGTGCACAAAGAATTTTATTACAACGACGCAGGCGTGCAAATTCAAACCTTGGCCACCTCCGTGCAAGCACGTGCCAAGGGCTTCAAGCCGGGCGACGCACAGTGGCCTGAAAACGCCTACAACGGCGACTACATTGCCGACATTGCAGTTGACTTTCTGGCAGGCAAGGAAGTGCAGGCTGCGGATGGCGAACCCGTCAAGGGCAGTGGCAATGTTGAGGATTTCGAATCCATTCGCGCTTTCGCAGTGGCCTACCTCCGCGCCGAGCAAGACCTGGACTTGAAAGCCTTTGGCGTGAATTTCGACCAGTTTTATCTCGAAAGCTCGCTGTATTCCGAAGGCAAGGTTGACAATGCTGTTGCAAAAATTGTGGCTTCCGGCAAAACCTTTGAAGAGGGCGGCGCCCTGTGGCTACGCTCAACCGATTACGGCGATGACAAAGACCGCGTCATGCGCAAATCCGAAGGGGGTTACACCTACTTTGTGCCTGATGTGGCTTATCACATTCAAAAATTCAAGCGCGGCTTTGGCAAGGTCATCAACATTCAGGGTACAGACCACCACGGCACCATCGCCCGCGTGCGTGCCGGTTTGCAAGCCTGCGATGTGGGTATTCCGCAAGGTTATCCCGACTACGTGTTGCACAAAATGGTCACGGTTATGAAGGGCGGGCAGGAAGTCAAAATTTCCAAGCGCGCTGGCAGTTACGTCACCGTGCGCGACCTGATCTGCTGGTCGGGTGGCGTGGATGAAAGCCAGCCAATGCTTGAGCAACCTGAGGCGTTGACCAAGGGCCGAGACGCCGTACGCTTTTTCCTCGTCAGCCGCAAGGCCGACACGGAATTTGTGTTTGATGTTGATTTGGCGCTGGCCCAGTCTGATGAAAACCCGGTGTATTACGTGCAGTATGCTCATGCCCGCATTCATTCCATATTGGACCAGGCGGAAGTGGATTTGAACACCCTGCAAACGGCCGATTTGACCCTGTTGGCAGCACCTTCCGAGCAGGCGCTGCTGCGTGTGCTCGCTTCCTACGGCGACATTCTCGCCAAGTCTGCAGATGAACTGGCCCCGCACCACATCGCATTTTACCTCCGTGAACTGGCTGCAGCCTTCCACACCTTCTACAACGCAGAGCGCGTTCGCATCGACGATGTGGCCTTGAAAACAGCCCGTGTGGCATTGCTGGTGGCTGTAGCCACCGTGTTGGCCAACGGTTTGGCGGTGTTGGGTGTTTCTGCGCCAAAACGGATGTAAGCCGGGATTTAAACCGGGATATAAGCCAGGATACAGACCCGTGTCCATTTTTGCGGTTTGCCTTGGGGAAAGAACCCCCCCCCAGGCATTAACTCATCAGCCGCTTGGTTTGACCGATCATTCCAGGCGGTGTCACCCTGTTCAAGCAGGGCAAATTTGCTTCATGCCCTGTGAGATGGATGCCCACAGTTTTCCGCTTTCGTTTGCCGTGTGTTTGATCAATTCCGCCAAGTCATGGGCGGTGGGCGGGCTAAAGTATTTTGTCGATGTCGACAACTGGTGCTCAATGGCCATCACAATGCGATCCCCGCGCGGATGCAGGCCCCATCGGGTTCCACTTTCATCCCCTTCAACATGGTTGTGGGTCAGCATGCTTTTGTGTATGAGGATTGGCTCAAGTTTTTCCGGAATTGGGCCCAAGTCAACCCGGATTTCAAACACGTCGGGCACACCGTCCTCGTAGAAAAGCTGAAGGTTCATTCCCTTCACATGCATAAGGCCTGTTTTTACGCAGTTGTCGACGTCCTCAGCCTGGCAAAGCAGGGCCGCGTCTCGCAGCAACTGCTTCCAGCGGTAGCTATCAAAACCGACTTTTGGTGGGGTGCACACACGGCGTGGAGGCGCAGTCATTTTCAGTAAACCTGACTGGTGCCTGTTGTTGTAAAGCCGGCTCCACTGGTACTGAATATGCTGTTTTAATTCCTGAAGGTGTGCCTGTTGTGCTGACTCGTTCATGTTTTCGAATGAGGTGTAGACATCCATGGTCAAGGCATTGGCCGGCAGGGCTGTCTTTTCATCGTCAGGTTCTATCAACGGTTTGGGTATCAGCCCAAAAATCGCTTTTCCGCGAATGCCCGAAATGCAGTTTTGTACCAGTGCCATCTTCATGACAATTTCCAATTCGGTGTCTGGAATATCGAGAAGTTTCAGCTGGAAATGCATGCTGGTTTTTTGCTTGCTTGACATGCGCTTGGCACTCCGGTTGGTTAAACGGATTGTGGCGTGTTGAGCCGGGCGATTGCGCCAATCGCCTGCAGGCCTTGCTGATAAATCTCCGGTTCAACGTTGTTCAGTATGTCTTCCATATCGTCAAGGCAACTTAGCGCCTGCCCGCAATGTTCGAGCGGATCGCTTGCGAGGTGACTCTCCAGCGGCGTGCGCGGAGTCAGTTCAATTGAGTTCGATGGCATCACGTAATCCCCAAACGTCGGTTTGAAAAGTTCGGCTGGTACTGATGTTTGGTGGTTGGGATACTTGGAATAGTTTCTATAAAACGGGGGGTTGTTTGGGGCGATGTGGGGTTGTCATGGCTTGATGGGGCGACCGGTGAATGCCGTTCTTGAAAGCGTTGATGTACGCCAAGGTAAAGGTTCTGCGTTCGCTTTCTTTTTTTGCACCAACAGTTTTGTGTTGGGATGAGATTTCTCCAAGCGCCTTGCTCAGGTTCGGCAAGGAATCCCGCAGTGTGTTGTGTCCATCAATCATTTTCGGGCTGAGCATTATGGCGTGAAGCAGTTCCTCGTTGTTTTTTTGAATTGCGTCACGAGCAAGATTCCGCAACACATCAGCCGAAACCTTGCCCTTTGTCTCCATTTCCTCAAACTTTGTTTTGGTTGCACCAAGGTCACGGCAAATCAATTCAAGTGATTCTGCGGTGAACCTGGGTTTTTCCAATGGGATCCCGTAGCTTGATTTTGCATTGTTCAAGACCTCTGAGAATACGGGTGAGTCAGCATTCATCTGTGTGAGAATCGACTGCAGTTCCCGGAACTGTTCACAAACCCGTTCAGTCTGTTCTGAATACCTGTGTCCTTTCACAAAAACAGGCACACACAGGCGAATCTGCTTTTCAATGAATTCGTCCGAGCGCAGGTTGCTGCCTTTCAAGCTGATTGCTTCACCATTGAATTCCCTATAAAGCAGGCCAACGGCTTCTGCTGCAACCTTGTACGCATTCCCGATGTCCTCTTCTCCCACAGCGTCACGAATGGCATCGAGGTGATACAAGACATCCGTGCAGTATTTCAATTGCTTGGTCTTTTGGTCGTTGGTATGTGGGTATGCTGACTCCAGAACTTCCTGCCAGGAGTCAGCGGATTGCAAGTGGTTCAGCAAATCAGCATTTGACCTGGCATTCCACAGCCGATCAACGTGTTTAATGATCCTGTCGCTGCCCCTGGCCAGGTCGTTTTCTTCCAATCCACTTGCATACAGGGAGTAGGGGATCTTGGGGTACCACTGGATGCTGGATTGCGGCGCTTTCTCCTGCACCTTTTTGCACAAAGCCAGGTAACATTTCACCATGTCAAGCTTGGCACCAGGATCAGTTTGCTCTGGATCTGCCATCCATTTCGAACGCTGGTTGTGTTGAAGAAGCCGGCTGGCATGTTTTTTCGATTCGTTCAGGGTGAATTTCTGGGCTTCCACCTGAAGAAGTTTTGCCAGCAGTGTTGACGCCTTGTGGCCATTTGCCTTGTCTGTCTTGTCAAGTTGCAGGTATTGCTCAGTGTATTGTGTGCTTTGGGCGCCCAATTCCACCGCCATCCAGCCAAACACAGCAAGGTCCGAACAGGCGCCCAAGCCCGTTTCTGCAAGCTGGAAAGCATTTTTAGCCACCTTTTCGCTGTTCTGAATCCCAGTCAACACGGGCAGTAGACGGTCATTGACAAAAGTCTTGAAGTTCTCCTTGTCGGTCTCTCGTTGTTTGTTCACCTCCGGGTTTTCCGTGGCCTCGAAATGGGTGGGCATGCCCTTGAACATCTCGTCAAGCAAGCGGGACAGAGCGCTTGCGCCAGTACCAGGTGATTCAAACCTGTTTTCAAGGCTTTTCAGGGCGTTTTCATCCAAGCCTGTTTTTGGGGTTTCATCGCCGAGAACGTCAAACCATTGATTAACGGCTTGATCAAGCGGCCTGCCTTTCGCATCCAGGGCCTGAACACCCGCCGTTACTTCAATGCCCTCTGTTGCCTGAACACCCGCTGTTACTTCAATGTCCTCTGTTGCCTGGATGCCAGCTGCTTCTTTATTCACCTGGCTGAAGCCCAATTGCTTGTTGGTTTTTTGTTGCGCCCTCCGGGCCAGTTCAAAGGCCCTCAGCGCACCGTTGCTGGCTGAAAAAAGGGTTCCACCCGATGCCACGTCCATGAGCAAGGACATACCGGACTCTGCCCTGATCTGGTTGTCAGTTGCTTCATTCCGGGCGCTGACAGAGCCTTCGGCGAAGGGGCCAACCAGGTGTTTGAAGTACCGGTTTTTCAATAACTTTTCGGCCGGTGATGGAAAAACTGCTTTGGCAAGCAAGAAAAACATGCGGGCCGGGGTGGCAAGTCCATAAGCAACAGTCAACGGCACAACGCTGCTCACAAATGTGGCCAGGGCTGCCATCCTGCCCATCACCTTGGTCAACTTTGGGTGTCTGAGGTAAAAACTCCCACTCATCGGAGTACCAGCAGGCCGGGGTGCCTGAATTTCTTCAAGCAGAGGGCGGTGGCTGGTTTGGCGGGATGGGGCGTTGGACGCCGCAGACTCATCAAGGCCCGCCTGAGTTGGCTCAATTGCCTCCGCACCCTGGGCCGCGTCCAGGGAAGCATCTTCGCGCGGGCTTGTCCCGGATTCCCGTGTCTTCGTTTGCCCCAAGGGGTGTCCTTCGCTGCTGCGAAGTCGGACACCCAGACCGGTTACAGCTGCATTGGGGAGATCGATCATGTGTTATCTAGGTTGTGGTGTGAGTTTTTCAGGCAATACAGATAAGTAGCTTGGCTCTTGGGATGGTTCCTTCTCATAATCTGGTCCACAACTGCTTGCCTGACCTGAATTATTTGCTTTTCTGCGACCAAGACACCTGGCTTTCCCGCTGGCAGGGCCGACCCTATTCGACACCTTCTTCTAACCTGCACACAACTGTCCTGCTTGGGCTTGATAAGTGGCTCAAGGTCCCCACATTTGGTAACATGGGAAGCTAAGCAGTCAAAGGGTTTTGCATGAACGCACCAGTCGAATTGAACACATTGAAATCCTCTGCAGGCGAAACCGCTCGTCTGCGCGAGATTCCGTACAATTACACCTCGTTTTCGGACCGCGAAATCGTGATCCGTCTGCTGGGTGAGCCTGCTTGGGACATCCTCCAGGAACTGCGCCAGGAGCGGAAAACCGGCCGTTCCGCCCGCATGTTGTTCGAGGTGCTGGGCGACATCTGGGTGGTGCGCCGCAATCCGTATCTGCAAGACGACCTGCTGGACAACCCCAAACGCCTGACCGCCCTGATTGAGGCCTTGTTTCATCGCCTGCGCGAAATTGATTCCCGCCGGGTCGAAGTCAAGGAAGCGGCTGTGGAAACCGATTCGGATGACCGCAGTGCCAAGGTACGCGAACTGCTGACCACTGCTGAAAAAGCGGTGTTTGAGTTCCAGCGTGAACTGCAGGCCATGGCCATCTTGCGTGGCCACGCCCGCAAAGCGCTGGGCGAGCACACTGCCAAAGACAACATCAAGTACGACGGCCTGTCCCGTGTCTCCCATGTCACGGATGCCACAGACTGGCGTGTTGAGTACCCTTTCGTGGTACTCACCCCCGACCGTGAATCTGAAATTCCCGGCCTGGTGAAAGCCTGTATCGACCTTGGTTTGACCATCATTCCACGTGGAGGCGGTACCGGCTACACCGGCGGCGCTGTGCCACTGACCGCCATGTCGGCCATCATCAACACTGAAAAGCTTGAAGAACTCGGCCCAGTGGTCATGGAAGTGCTGCCCGGTTTGACCGAGCCCTATGCCACCGTGTTTTCTGGTGCAGGTGTGGTCACCAAGCGTGTGTCCGAAGCGGCAGAACACGCAGGTCGCATATTTGCCGTAGACCCCACTTCCGCTGAAGCCAGCTGTATTGGCGGCAACGTGGCCATGAACGCAGGCGGCAAGAAAGCTGTGCTGTGGGGCACCGCGCTGGACAACCTGGCCTGGTGGAGAATGGTCGACCCGCAGGGCGACTGGCTTGAAATTACCCGCGTCAACCACAACCTGAGCAAGATTCACGATGCACCCCAGGCCGATTTCGACCTGGTGTGGTCCGATGGTCGCCTTGCGCCCAATGCCAAAATCCTCAAAACCGAGCGCCTCACTGTTGAAGGCGCCCGTTTCCGAAAGGTTGGTTTGGGCAAAGACGTGACCGACAAGTTTCTGGCTGGCCTGCCTGGCATTCAGAAAGAGGGTTGCGATGGTCTGATCACGTCCGCGAAATGGATCTTGCACCGCATGCCCAAGCATACCCGCACGGTGTGCCTGGAGTTCTACGGTCAGGCCCGTGACGCAGTGCCGTCGATTGTTGAGATCAAGAACTACCTCGATGGCGAAGGCAAGGCCATGGGCGCCATTCTCGCCGGGCTGGAACAC
>JAIXTE010000073.1 GCA_027484315.1 Burkholderiales bacterium
CTGTAGGCGCCGCCCAGGTGATTGCCCTGCCCGCCCCCTCCGGCAAATGCAAACGCATCGCCGCCGTGCTTGCTCTTGATCGCTTTCAGGCGAGCAGCTATTTCGGTCAAGGCCTGGTCCCAGCCAATGGCTTTGAACGTGCCGTCCTTCTGACGTTTAAGTGGAGTGGCCAATCGATCCGGGCTGTTCTGATAGTAATCAAGCCTGGCCGCCTTTTGGCAAATGTACCCTTGGGAAACAGGATGCGCCGGATCACCCTTGATTCGGCGAATATCGCGGCCTTCCTTTTCAACAGTGAGGCCGCAATTTCGGCTGCAAAGGATACACGCGGTGGGGTGAAGTTGGGTCATGGTAGCAATGCCAAAAGTAGAATTTTTCAATTAGATAACGAACACTATCCAATTAAAAAACCAAGGTCAAGCGCAATTCACAGCAAAAAGCCGAGGTTTACTTCAAATGACCGGGATCCATTGCAGTCAAGGCTTCACTGCAAGCGCTCAGAATTGCTTTTTGAGTGGTCGGGTTAGCGCTAGCCCTGGCCAGCGACACCGCGCCCACAGCCATTGACAAGGCCACCCAGGCTGTTTGTGGATCGGAAATACTGGCCAGTACGCTGTGCAAATCGGTCAGGCCGAGATCAAACTGTTGCCTGGTGTCCTCGCTGGCGCGCGCCACTTCCGCAGACAGTGCAGGCAACATGCAGCCGCTTTCAGGATGGGCCAGGTGCAACAGGCTGAGATACTGGGTGGCAATTGCCGTCAGGGTGGCCTTGCGATCGGCATCCGGGCCATCGAAAAACAGGGCACGGGTTCTGCCCAGTTCGTACTGAACCACGGCCTGCAGTAGTTCTTCCTTACTGTCGAAATGTTTGTAGAATGCGCCACTGGTCAGGCCTGCAGCCTTCATGAGGTCGTCCACACCCGTGGTACCAAAACCGCTTTGTTTGGCTTTGGCCCCGGCATTTTTGACAATGCTGCGAATGGTTTTTTCCTTCTGCCCGGATGTGTAGCGCATGGATGCCTTCAATGGATAACGAGTGTGATCCGTTCCATTATGACAAACAATCGGGAAAGAAACACCTGTGATTCAACAGGGACATGAACAAACATGCTGGTTTACCTCGCAGGTGCGGTGGGATGAATTGGAAATGCAATCGGGCGCATTGGGGATCCGTCTGCACCCTTGAGCTTGAGCGATGCGCCAATGAATGCAAACTCGTAAATGCGGTCAGCGGCCAACTCCTCAAGATTGACCAACTCAAGAATGAATGCACCTTGCTGCGCCAACAGGTAGGTGTGCACCGGAACATAATTGCCTTCCACCTCTGTGGGAAATGCCTCAAAGCTGAGGTTGTCTGCGCCCAGCACCATGGCACCACCCTCTTCCACCAGGTATCTGGCAGCCTCAATTCCCAGGCCGGGGGAATTCTGCATGTACTTTTCGGCCTGCGAAAATTCCTTCATTCGACCTGTACGTATCAACACCACATCGCCGAGCTCGAGTTGAACGTTGTGGTGAATAAGCGTGGCTTGTATATCGGCCTTGGTAATGCGATAACCATCGGGCAACATGTCGAGGCCTTTGGCCGCGGGAATATCCAGCAACAATCCCCTCGCGACAATGGGCGGTATGGTCTCCGCACCTGTTTTTGTCCAGCCCCGATCGCCCAGGTGTGTCTTGGCGTCGAAATTGTTCCAGATCTTGCCATTCAATCCAAAGTGGTTCAGCGCATCGATGTGCGTCCCGGTGTGGGAGTACATTGAAAAAGCCGTTCCGGTGTAACTGACATGATCATTCTGGCTGTCGCCCACGCCAAGGGGGTCATCAACTTTGGTACCGTTTGGGGTGTGCGTCATCCAGATTTGATATCGCGGATCGCCCGCTGCATGCCAACCGGGCATGCCGATGAAATAGTCAACTGAAAGGTCGTACACCTTTCGTGGATCAATCCTGGCCATCAGCTGTTGCTGTGTCTGTGCACTCATCAGGTTCAGACGACCTATTTCATCAGCAGGACCCCACGGACTCGTTCCCACTAAGGCTCTCCCGCCTATCGGCGGGGTTTGATGTGCATGTCCCGGCCCCGCCTGGACCCCGGGCATTAAAAGAGCAAGTCCACTGAACACAATTGCTTCCTTTGCGATTTTTAAGAAATTCATTTGATTGCCTCGTTCATGATTGGCATGGATGACCTTGAAACCAGAAAAACACCGCCGGCGATCAATGCCGTGCCTGCCCACACCCACGGTGAAGGGTGCTCGTTGAAAAACAAAGTTCCGATCACAAGTGAACACACTGCGATCACATACCCCAACTGCCCAACAAACACCGGAGTTGTTCGTCGCTGTAACTGGAAACTGAGCAGGTAGAACAGTCCCGATGAAACAGCAATACCGGCCACACTGGGTCTGGCTGCGAGCTCGGGTAAGCCGATTGGAGCCGACATCCATTGAATCGGAAGCAGCAGCAACCACTGCGAGGTCAACAGGCCAGCAGCCATCTGAACAGGCTGACCATCGGCAGGCCAAGCGCGTGTGCGATACACATTGCCCATGGCGAGAAACAGGGGAGAAAGGCAGGCGATCAGAACCCAGGCCAGCATGTCGGGGTTGGGCAAACTGCTCTTTGGCAAGAGAATAGTCAAAACTCCTGCAAACCCGGCGAGGAGACCGAGTACGCCAGCCCACCGGATTCGCTGCCTGAAAATCAAGACCACGAGGGCGACGGTCATCAGGGGTGAAAGAGACGCCACCACGCCAACCAGGCCTGAAGGAATGTGGTTCAACACCCAATAGGTGACCAGGTAGGGACCTGTAAAACCCAAGAGGCCGGCCGACAGGTAATAACGGACATGTGACCAGCGCAGCCGCGGGAACTGGCGCTTCCACAAGGCAACGGGGAGCACGATGAGCACGCTTCCGCTGATTTGCCAGAACATCAGGTCAAGACCATTCATACCAGACTGGGTCGCAGTTTTCCCCAATGCATAAATGATGGATATCAGCAAACCACACATCAACAACAGCACCATGTTCATTCAATTCACCCCGGTATTTGCAAAGTTGCAAAACATGGATGCAGTGTATTTGCCTTTCAAAAATTGATAATCTAGGCGATCAGCAACATATTGTTTCTCCAGGAGCAACAATCCATGAGTCAACTGGCAGACATCAGCGTATTTGTAGAGGTTGCAAAACGATTGAGCTTCACCGCATCCGCAACGGCACTTGGATCCACGAAATCGGCTGTCAGCAAGGCGGTTTCCAGACTGGAAGAGCGATTGGGGGTCAAGCTGCTTCAAAGAACCACGCGCAGGCTCAGCCTCACAGCAGAGGGGCAGCACCTGTTCAGGAAAGCCAGCGACGCGCTGTCGCAACTGGCCGAGGCCGAACAGGAGGTGACAAGCAATCAGCGTCAGATTCGGGGAAAAATCCGCCTGGCCGCACCGATGTCGTATGGTTTGACCACCCTGATCAGGCAAATTCCCGATTTCATGAGCAAACACCCACAACTCACAGTGGAGCTACACCTTGAAGACAAAATTTCAGAGATCGTTGGGGAAGGATTCGATGTGGCCATCCGGATAGCAGAAATGAAGGATTCCGGCCTGGTGGCCAGAAAACTGGGCGAGATCGAACATGTCACGGTGGCTTCCCGCCACTACCTTCAAACACACGGGATTCCCCGGCACCCGGATGAACTTCGGGGGCACAACTGCCTCATCTACACCTACCGGGCATCACCCCGCCAATGGACCTACCTGGATGCTGATCAGAATGAATTGATCGTGAATGTACAAGGGTCGTTTGAATCCAACAACAGCCTTGCAATCCGCGAATGCTTGCTCAAGGGTCTTGGCGTGGCTTTGATTCCTGCTTTTGTAGTGCGGGAGGATGTGCAAGCCGGACGCCTTGAAGTGGTGCTCGATGACTATGGCGGACTGACAAGAAATCTTTATGCGGTCATTCCGGATCGAAAACACATCAGCGCCAAGGCCAGGGCCTTGATTGATTACCTGAAATCATCAAACACCCTGGCTTGAAGGGTTTTGTTTAAAAAATTCCGTCTACCGCGTCCACCACGATTGCTGTGCCTACTGCAATGAGCAGCAGATCAGTGCCCAACTGCACGTACTTGTGATTCAACGGCGGCACTGGCAAACGAATCCTCAGTTCATTGGGAATATCGTAGTACCGAACATCAGAGCCCAAGGCTCGCCCTTTTTGCCATTGCTTGGCCTGCCCTGGTGGCAGGCAACCGTTTCCTTTCTTGTCCAATCCGGGCGGGCATTTGCCTTTTGAAACCTGCCCGCTGTAATAATCGCGAACAATCCGGGTTTCATTGCTGCCGAAGTTGAATGACACCGACAGATTGTTCTGGTTAGAGTCATAACGACCCTCGCGGTCGCGATACTCATCGCGGCCACCTTTGTCGTGACCTCCCGACTTGTGATTGCCCTTCTGACCGCGGCTTTCGCTTTGTTCCTTGTTCTTCCCGGAATTGCCATTGCCGTTGCCTTTGTCTGGTTTGTCAGCATACGCGCTGCCGCTGGCAATCAGGAGGGCAACAAGGCCCAAGGTCACGGTACGGGTGTTAAACAGAATCGCCATGGATGTATTCCTTGTTTTAGGTATTGTCTGGACTCTTCAGCATACGCTGCCCACCCCGAATTCTCCAGAAGCTTATAATCCAACTTGGTCGAACTTGCAGCAGAGTACCCAATGAATACCCAGCAATCCTTGCTTTCCGCACTCGACCACAGCTTTGAACGGGCTCTGACCTTGCTGAACAACCTGGGAGCTTCCCAGCTTGAAGTGCCTTATTCACCGGGTATTAACCCACCTGTTTGGGAAATGGGTCACGCCGCGTTTTTCTTCGAACACTTTATCCTCCAGAAACTGGATGATGCCCCACCCTACAACCCGGCATTGAATGATGTGTGGGACTCATTCGAACTGGCCCATGAAGACCGCTGGGAAGCAGGTGTGTTTCCTGACAAGGAAAACACACTGCAGTATGTTGAACATGTTCACCAGAAGGTCAGGCACCGTATTCTCGAAAAATCGCTGGTCGATCACGACCTCTACCTGTACAAGTACTCAATTTTTCATCTGAACATGCACATTGAGTCCATGGTGTGGGCGCGGCAAACTTTGGCCTATGCAACCCCGCCCAGCGCCGTGATCACAAGCAGCGCTTTTGAAGCGCCATTGAGTGGCGATGTTGAAATACCAGCCGGGCGCTACCGAATTGGAATGCCTGCTCATTCAGAACATTTCGCGACTGAAGATTTCTGCTTTGACAATGAAAAGCCCGGCTTTGTAAAAGATCTGAAATCATTTCGCATGTCACCAACCCTGGTGAGCAATGCAGAGTATCTTGAATTCGTTCAAGCCGGTGGCTACCAGCAGGATGAATTGTGGAGCATGGCGGGCCTGAAGTGGCGGCAACGTTGCTCTGCCATGCACCCGCTGTACTGGAAACAGGATAACGGCCAGTGGCTTGAACGCTGTTTTGACCAATGGCTGCCCTTGCAGGGTGATTGGCCTGTGAAGCATGTCAGTTATTGGGAAGCGCAAGCCTGGTGCAATTTCGCAGGCCGCAGATTACCCACGGAATTCGAATGGGAAGCGGCCGCATTGGGTAATCTGGAAGGGGGAGCATTCAACTTGTTCCCGTGGGGAAATTCCATGGATGAGGGCCGAGTGGACATGAACGCCACAGGCCTTGCCCGACAATCGGTGTATGCTTGGCCGCAAGGCGACAGCCCTTTCGGCTGCCGGCAAATGATAGGTACCGTGTGGGAATGGACTGACAGCCTGTTTTTCCCTTACAACGGATTCTCCATGGACATGTATCCGTTCATGTCCACATTGCAGTTTGGCGACCACAAAGTGGTGCGGGGTGGTTCCTGTGCCACGTCCTCAATCCTGATTCGCGGCACCTACCGCCAAGCGTACACCCCTGACCGGAACGATGTGTTCGTCGGCTTCCGAACCTGTGCGAGATAATTCCAGATGAACAATATCAATAGAAACCAAAAAACTGCCAAAGCGATCTGCTGCGCAAACCTCAGCACAGTTTGGCGGAAATGACCGTACAGAAAGTACAAGCAATTCAGTGACTCATTCACTGTGACAACACCAAGTTCCATTTCTACAAAGTAATCAAGAGGAGACAACATGATCAACGCATACGCGGCATTCGAGGCCAAAGCCCCCCTAAAACCTTTTCAGTACGACCCGGGCGCACTGGGCGCATTTGATGTCGAAATCGACGTAGACCACTGCGGCATTTGCCACAGCGATGTCAGCATGCTGGACAACGACTGGGGCCGCGCCAAATACCCCATGGTGGCCGGTCACGAAGTGATTGGTCGCGTCAGCCAGGTGGGCAGCCATGTCAGCCATCTGGCCATCGGGGACGTGGTGGGTTTGGGTTGGCACTCGGGCTATTGCGAAAGCTGCAAGATGTGCATGGGTGGCGATCACAATTTGTGCAGCACAGCCAAGGGCACCATCGTGGGTCGCCATGGCGGTTTCGCCGACAAGGTTCGTGCGCAAGCCATCAGTGCAGTGAAAATTCCGGCAGGCGTGAACCCCGCCACTGCAGGCCCCCTGCTGTGCGGTGGCATTACCGTTTACAACCCACTGGTTCAATACAACATTTCACCGCAGAGCAAGGTGGCCGTGATTGGCGTGGGTGGCCTGGGCCACATGGCAGTCATGTTTTTGAAGGCCTGGGGATGTGAGGTGACCGCATTCAGCAGCAATGCCTCCAAAACCGAGGAACTGATGAACATGGGTGCTCACCATGTGCTGAACAGCAAAGACCCCGAAGCCCTGAAAAAAGCGGCTGGGTCGTTCGATCTGATTTTGTCCACCGTCAACGTGAAGCTGGACTGGAATGCCTATGTGTCCACACTGGCGCCCAAGGGCCGATTGCACTTTCTGGGCGCTGTGCTGGAGCCGCTCGACATTGGTGTATTCGGCCTGATGGGGCAACAACGCAGCATTTCTTCATCACCCGTGGGTAGCCCCCGCGTGATCGCAGACATGCTGAAGTTTGCAGCCCTGCACAAGATCGAACCGATTGTTGAATCTTTCGGCTTTGATCAAATCAATGACGCACTTGAAAAAGTGCGCAGTGGCAGCCCAAGATTCAGAGTGGTGCTGTCGCGTTGAGCTGACTCCAGGTGACGCTGTAGCCGTTCTGCTGACAACAACAGCAGAATGTGCTGCGGCGTATCCTGGTAGCCCGGTTTGACAATACCCTCCACGATACTGCCCTGCTCACCGGCCATTTGCGGCAGTTTGCTCAAGCGGTCCAGCTCGATTTCTGCCATCTCTCCAAGGTCATCAATCAGGATGCCGAATTCCTCCGAAGATTTCTCGGTTTTCAACACCAACACCTGCTGACGCTCATGGTCGGTAACTGCCAGTGACGTGCCATGCAGAACACTTTGATTGTTCAACAAACCGGCCAGGTCAAACACAGCGATGGGCTTCTCTTCGAAAATCAGATACCCGGCCATTTCAGTGCGCAATGCGGGGACAGAAGTCAGATTTTTTGTATCCACAGCGGCAAGGATCGACGCAGGCGGCAAACCATAGCCATGACCCCGAATAAAGAAGGTTGCAATGTCAATGGATGGAACACCTCTAGGCGCTTTCAGTTCCTGAGACCTGTGTTGCTGGGTATTGCGAAGTGTGCCCGTAGTGAGCGAAACCCCCATGGACAAGGGCATGAATACCAGGGCGAGTACGCCGTTGCCCTGCCGGGAATGAACGCCCGTGTACTCTCGATAACCAGCGCTGGCACTTGCGCCAACAGCATAATAGCGGTCCCCGAATTGAATCAGATTCACGGTGGACGCCCCTTTTTGCAGGGTCAACAAAGCCGACTCAATATCTATTTTTGAACCTGCTGGAAATTCCGGACTGGTCCCTGATATGACTGCGCCATCCGATTCGACAAACAGTGCAAACGAATCCTTGGTGATTTCACCCAACTCATTTCTGGGTAACACGTCATTGAGCATGGCTTGAAACTGGGGCTCGGAATCGAAGACCACAGCAATCCCGCCTTGCACAAACGGGCTTGAACCCAAGCCCTGTACCGCTGCCGCATACACATAAGTTGGCTTGTTGAAATACAGATTGGTGGGTGTGAAATGAGAGGTGACAAACGACTGGGAATCCTTCAGCTCTAGCGTTTCACGGACCCAGGGTTCGGTCAGCACGGTGCCCAGCAAATCGGTGCAAGCCGGGTTCGAAACCGACACAACACGCCCATGCCGATCAAACAGAATGATGTTGCTGTAAACCGTGTAAAGCGAGTTGATGTGGCGAAGAATCTGGGTCAACTGCTCCCTTTGGGCATTGTCTTCAAAGTTGAAATTCTCCAGTTCAAGCCGAAACTCTCGGGTCAAAGCCCACCAACGGCAATCGTTGGCGCGCTCATACAGATTGCGATCCATGATGTCGATGGCCAATGCGGCTTGGGTAGCGCAATCAAACATCAGGGAAGCAACAACTGTCTTGTACAAATTGGTGGTGGACTCGTTGAACACGTCACGGGTTTTCACACCGGTTCTGCCAATTTCACGCAGCAACACTTTTGCAAACTCGGAGCCGCCTTTTCCTTCCTGGCGAGCCAGTCCTATGTTTCCGTTCCAGACTGACCTGTTCAACTCCTGCTGAATCAGTGCTGCCCTTTTGGGAATATTGCGCAGCTCGTCATTGAACAGCGATGCTACCTCCAGCACATCCATCAGAAAGCCTTCTGGCACAGAAGCCAGCTCGGGCGCATCGGATACATCAAAGGCATGGTTCAATGGGGCCATGGCATGGCCCACCCAACCCGGTACGCTGTACCCTTGATAAGGGTTTGATTGCCTTGTTGCAGTTAAATACTCTCGACCACCAAAGCGCATGACACCGCATTCTCCATCAGCGATAGCCTTCAACTTCGATCCCAAGGGAAATTGATAGGGATCGCTGCTGGCTATCACGCGGTGCTCGGCGTCCAGTAAAGTGATGACACTCCAGTCATCTTCAGCCACCAGGTTTTCAAAAATGCGCTTGCACTCGTCTTCAAAACGAAAACAAAGGCAAAGCACACCCACTGGGCGCGTACCATCCGATGACATCACCTTGCAGGCATACACCAGAGGGCTGGTGCAATCGGGCAGCAACGTTGTGGGTCGAAATATTTCCACGTAGGCTTGCGTGGTAGTCAGAGCTTCCTGAACCAAGGGATCATTCACTTCAGACACCTTGTTCTGTTCATCCAGCTGGGCCAAAACTTCGCCCTGCGGCGAGAGAAGCACGATGTTGTGATACACCGAGTACTTGCTCACGTATTCGCTGAAATGTTGACGAAGCGCGTCAAGCTGTGGCGAGCCTTCATCACTTGAAGGGTTCGCCAAAGCGGCTTCCGCAAAGGCGCACACCTGCCTGTCAGTTGCCAGAAAACCAATATCGGCCGTGCGTTCAAACAGGTTTCGCGTCAACACGTCTACAGAGATTCGGGCGTTCGAGGTCAGCGTCAAGGCGGCTTTCTTGTAATGTTCCTGCGCCAGTTGGTCGAGCAACACGCTGGCGAGATTCTGAAAATCGAACCGCATTTTCGTGATGTCAGTGCCTGCACCCAGCAACTGACCCAGCAGTGTGAGGTTGTCATACACCGCCTGAATCTCACCCAGACTTTTTTGATCCGGATAAAGCGCGCCCATGAAACGGGAAAAATAATCGAGTGTCGGTTTCGCCTGATTGGCGCGACTGTTTCTTGCAATACGCATACTGCTTGACCTGTTCGGTTGGGTTGTCTTGGACAACTTTAGCCCGACTGGGGGAAATACAATCCAGAAAATAAACAGGTAAAAACAAATTTCAGAAAAGGTTTTTTACAAAGGGTTACTTCGAGCCACCTGCCCTTTGCACATTGTGGTGTTCAACGCTGATTTCCCAACAGCAAAACAGTGACATCCCCTTTCGCCTTCAGGCTTGCCCAAATCAGATAAGGAGCCAGAAACATCATGCCACCAAAAAAGGCCACAACACCCAGAAGCAAACCGCCGGGAGAAAACCGGTGCCGCCAGCTGATCCAGATTGCAGACAAGGCAAGAAAGCTCATGAAGTCCATATTGAACTGGCCTTGCCAATCCATGGCCAGGATATTGCCAAAAAATAGGGGAATCAGATTCCAGCCATGCTCTGCACCTACCATCAGCGTGTACAAGCCGAGCAAGGCGATCACAATCACCAGGTAAGTGCGAAAAATTGCCATTGAAATATCCTTGAGGAGTGGTTGCAGGAGTTCACCGTGAGTGTAGTGGGTGATGCGCCTTGCATCTATAACCTGCGAGGTCATAGATGCCAGCCAGTGCAATATTCACTCCAGTGATTCCAGGCGATATCCCAATCCACGCTGTGTGTGAATCAATGGCGACATGCCATCCAGATCGATTTTGCTTCGCAACCTGCGAATGTAAACATCCACCACATTGGTCAATGGGTCTTCATTCACACCCCACACATTCGACAGAATTCTTTCCCGGCTGAACAGTCGGCCCGGTGAACTCATCATCAATTCCACCAGCGCCAGTTCTTTGGCGGTCAGTGCAATGTCCTTTCCCGCTCGGGTCAATCGCATGCTGCCCAGATCAAGAACAAGATCAGCCACGGTCAGCTTTCTATCCTGCGGTGGATTAATGCCCTGCACACTGCGACGGCGCAAGGCTTCAATTCTCGCCAGCAATTCATCAAAGGAGAAAGGCTTGCCAAGATAATCATCTGCGCCCATGCGCAAGCCGGCTATTCGATCGTCCACCGTGTTCAGTGCAGTCAACATCAACACCGGCAATTTGAAACTCTCCTTGCGCAATGTCTGGCACACATCCAACCCGGAACCATCGGGCAGCATGACGTCCAGAATCACCATTGCATCCCCTGCCCCCTCCGTCACTTCGGTTTGCAGGTCTTTGGCCATGCTTAAGCCCAACTGTGCAGTGCCTGCAACCTGGGTACGATACCCTTCTGCTTTCAGCCCCCTGTCCAGGAATCCGGACACCCGGGAATCATCTTCAACGATGAGAACTTTCATACTGCCTCCTGCTCGAGATCGTTTCGATCTGCCTTTGTCTGTGGGGGAATCCTATCTCTTTGACCCACCTTGCAATTGCATTTCTCCCGCCTTCATGTGTTGTTCATTTTCTGACTTTGATTCATTCATCGAATTGCACGCTTTCAGTTCAAAACACAGGCGCAACATGGGTCTTCGATGTTTTTCAAACCCACAACAGGAGTCAACAATGCACTTGTTTTTCAAACCCAGAACAGTCGCTCGAGTCTTGGCGATGAGCCTCGCTGCGACATCTTTTTCAGCCACGGCCGCTGATGAAGATGTCAGGCTTTGGACCTCGCTGGTCATGGACGGTGAGCTGACAGAAAAAACGCGATGGACAGCAGAAATTCAACCCCGCTTCAGAGACAGTGCGAAGGAGTTCGACCAGTTGATTGTCCGGCCCTCTGTCAGCTATGCACTCAGCAAACAGTCTTCCGTCGCACTGGGTTATGCCTATGTGGAAACAGAAACAGCACTGCGCACCAGCAAGGAAGATCGACTGTGGCAACAATTCAGTTATCAATCCAAGTGGAACGACTTCAGCTGGAGTAGTAGAACCCGACTGGAGCAACGCGACCTGGATATTTCCGATGACACGTCTCATCGCCTTCGACAAATGTTCCGCGCAAGTCATCCACTTGCAGCGGAATCCAAGTGGCATGCACTGGGCTGGAATGAGTTGTTCATCAACTTGAATGACACAAATTGGGCCGGAAACAGTGGCATCAACCAGAATCGCGCTTTTGCGGGAGTCATGTGGCGTTACAACACCAAGTCACGCCTCGAGGTGGGTTACCTGAACCAGACAATCAACATTGGTGGCAATCGTGAAAACCAGATGAACCATGTACTGTCCAGCACATGGTTCATCGGTTTTTAAGGAGAGTTTTTCGCCGATCAACGCACCGTGATTACATCACGGTGCATGGGTGCCAGCAGGGCCAGAATGTCCGTTTGCAAGTCAAACGGAACACCCTTCGCATTCATGCTGGCCACCAGCACTTCCACCAGTGCATTGAAATGCGCCTTGGTGATGGTCATTCCCGCGTGAGCCGCTTTCATGTCCAGGCCGACGTACTTGCAAGGCCCACCCGTGGCTTCGCACACTTGGTCAGTCAACTGGGAAGCCAGGCGATTGGCATCCGTATTCTGAAACTGATCACCAATTCTGGGGTCCTCTTTCACTCGCGCAACAAAGTCATCCATCACGGTACGAATGCTTTCCTTGCCACCGAGCTGATCATACAGACTGCCCGAATTGGCTGAAACCATTCCGCTGCTCAGTGCCATGCCCAATGCGAGCGCAAAACCCATGAACTTTTTTCTCATGATTCAACTCCTGATTAAAACGCAAACTGTGCAGACAGATAAACACCGGTTTGATCACGGCCGTTGGTGAAGCCTGGAACAATTCGCCCTAGGTCCACGTAAGCAGCGGTCAACGACACATTCTTTGTCGGTGCCCAAGCCACGAATACATCCATCCAGTCGTCAGAGGCCAAACCGTTGCCCAAGCCCGCGGCGCGGCCTGCCGCTTCCAGCTTGTTGGGCATGAAACGGTATTCCGCACCAACTGCAAGGTTGTCTTTCAACAACTTGGCCACGGAGAACTCTGGCATCAATTCATAGTCGGTGTCATTTCCGCCCAAGCGGGAACCGAATCCCAAGAAGCCGTTCTGGTTGGCCTTGGTGGCACGCAAGGTACCGTTGACCAATACGCCCTGCTTGAGGAACAGCTTGGTGGCGGATATGTAGGCGTCAGTGCCACTGTCTTCAGCACCCAAGGCATTGAGAGTTGGCTCAAGTCCGGCGGCATCCAGCGTTTTGTGCTGCAGCCCCACGGATACCTGGGGCATCCACGTGTCGGAATCAAGAATGGCGTCACCAAACAATTTGTATTTCACACCAACGATAGTTTGCTCAAGGTCCAGGCCCGGCAAACCAAGTGCTGTTCCGGTAATGCCCGTGTCCAAGGTTTGACTCCCGAGCGAAAACTCGATCCGCTCGTCCCAGGCAAAGGTCAAACCTTGCGTATCAACCGTGTAGTCATCAGTGCGAGCCTGTGTGATGTTTGCGGCAATACCCCACTCGTTTTCCGTGGCTTGCGTACCGATCACCGCCCAAGGGGTCAAACCACCGCCTGCAGAGCCTTCAATGGTGCTGACACCGCCGGTCAACACCAGCTTGCCTGTGCCCGCCAACACGGGCGCGGACAACAAACTACCCATCAATAAAATACCAGCGGCAATCGGTTTATTGGATTTCTTCAAATGCTTCATGTATTCACCTGCCATGCAAATGGAAAGACGGGGTTGACGCCAGAAGGCGCAACCCCCACAAAATTACTTGGGGCTGTAGGGCAAAGAAGAATGGTGCAAAACAATGCGCAGATTGCCTTCATCGTCTTTCACATAACCCCAGGTCTTGTCCACGGTGGTGACTTTTCCATTTTTATCGGTGATGCTGACATTGCCCATGGACAAGGCTGTGTTGCCATGGAGATGAATTCCAGTGTTCTTGACGTCAACCTTTCTCCAACCTTTGAGGGCAAAACCAGAGTCACTCGCATAGTTTTTATCACCGCCCACAAAGTAAGCCAGTGCGCCTTCTTTCGTTGTCCGGAAGGTTTGTGGAGCCACAGTCAAAGTGGGCTTGAACAGCACGGGGCCCAGGTTGTAACCATACGCCGCATCCAGAACCGCATTGGCAGTCTGCTTGGCCTTTTCAAAGCCACCTTTTTCAAAATCCTGGGAAATCTGCACCAGTGCATTGCCCCAGGCTTGCTGGGCTGCCAATACCTCTGCTTCAGTCACATTGGTGCTGACGACCGGCGCAGAATTCTTGGCCATGACGGCACTACTCAGGCCCATCAATACCGCTGCGGTCACTGTGGTTTTGTAGAAAGACAATGTATTCATGTTCATACTCCTTGCTTGGTTGGAAAACCCCTTGTGTGCCAGGGGTCGATCGCCGTGCAGCATGTTGTTCGCACACGAAAATCATCTCAAGACAAGCTGAAGCGGAGGTAAGCAATGCAATGAACTTCCCCGGCAGGGAATATGAACAGAAGATGAATGATTAAGTGGATTTGGGAGACACGGCCTCCAGCCGGTACCCGAGCCCACGCTGGGTATGAATCAGCGGGGTGAACCCTTCAAGATCAATCTTGTTTCGCAGGCGTCTGATGTAGACGTCTACCACGTTGGTCAAGGGGTCTTCATTGACCCCCCAAACATTGGCAAGTATTCGCTCGCGACTGAACAATCTGCCAGGGGCCGACATCAACAGCTCGAGCAAGGCCAATTCCTTCGCGGTTAGCTCAATGGGCTGGCCTGCGCGCGTCACCCGCATTTTTTCCAGGTCCATTTCCAGGTCGTCGACAGACAACAAGGACTTCGCTTCCAGACGGGGCTGGATACTGCGACGCGCCAGTACCTCAATACGCGCCAATACTTCCTCAAAAGCAAATGGCTTGGGCAAGTAGTCGTCTGCACCCAGCCGCAAACCGTTCACCCGGTCTTCCAGGCTGCTTAAAGCCGTCAACATCAGGATGGGAATATGCACACCACCGCTGCGCAAAGTCTGGCACACGGTGAAGCCATTTTGATCGGGCAACATGACGTCAAGAAGAATGACCGCCTTGTCGCTTGCGGTGCTGATCTGATCCATCATCGAACGGGCCAGTGCAATACCTTCCCCGCCTGTTTTTGCCCATTGAACCCGATAGCCTTCCGCCTTCAGCCCCCGCTCCAGAAAGCTTCCAACGCGCGCATCGTCTTCAATGATCAAAATATTCATGAATCAATCTCCAAAGTCGCCTCGAATACGGGCAAAGATATTCTGACACTGGTTCCCTCTTGGAGTTTGCTTTGCAACTCAATTTGGCCAAAATGTGCACGCGTCAACGCGCTGGCCAAGGCCAAACCCAGTCCATGACCGTCAGGCCGCCACCGTTTGGCAACGTCGCTTCTGAAATGTCGATCCCACACACGTTCGATATCTGCCTCTGGAATGCCAATTCCGTGATCGGTAATCGTGATCTCGGCATGCCGATTGCCTTCAGGATCTGTGATGTGCTGACTCACAACATCAATGCAGGCATCCATGGGTGAGTACTGAACTGCATTGTCCAACACAATGGTAAAGAGCTGCTTCAAACGCTGCCTGTCACCCAGCACCATGGACTGGGTACCCACATCAAGGCGGACCTCAATTCGGTTTTTGTGAAGTTGGGGATGCATCTGCTCAATGGATTCATTCAACAAGTCTTCCAGGCGAACCGGGCTTCTGTCCATCACCAGGGTGTCAATGTCACTTCGCGCCAGGGTCAGCATGTCTTCAATGACCAAACCCAGGTGCTTGGCACTGTCGGTGATTCGAACCAGGGTTTCCTTGTACTCGGTCACATCCTTGTCCCGACCGCGCAGCGTGATTTCAGCCTCACCACGAATGGCTGTTGTAGGTGTCTTCAACTCATGACTGATGTCTGCAAACATCTGCCGCCTGCGGAGGTCAAGTTTTTCCAGGCGGTGCAAGCCTTCCTGAACTTCGAAGGTACGTTGTTGAACCAGGCTTTCGAGTTCTGCTCTGGCCTGCATTTCCTGCCCGCGGAATTTGCTCAGTTCACGCGCCATTCGGTTCACGGCCTTGGCCAGTTCGCTGAACTCGTCATTCGAATACTCAGGAATACGATAGTCGAGGTTGCCTGCTTCCAGCTCACGTGCACCGTCAGCAATGCGCTTGAGTGGCTTGCTCAAGGCCCGAGTGAAATACACTGCCAGCAAAACAGCAACGAGTGACAAGGTGAAAGTGGCAGAAATGGCGAATGCATTCAGCAGCTGCAAAGAGGCGTCTGCAGCCGCCCTGTCACGCGCAGTGGCCAAGCGCTCCCGGGAAATACTCTCTGCCAGCAATGTGCGCAAATCCAGCCCGTCTGCCATGTCGAAAGTGCGATTGATGTCTGACCACTGAATGGTTGAAGATTGGGCCGACATCAACAGGCTGGGCACACTGGTATCCAGGGCAACAAAACTGGCCCGAAGCACCATCAGGGCCTTGGACCGGGCTGCGTGCTCCGCATCCATTTCCCGGGTTCCCTGGTACAGGCTCAACGCCCGTTTGGCACGATTATCGAGTTGATCAAGAATTCCGATCATGTTTTTCTGGATTTGGCGCAATTCGTCAGGTGCCACTTGGCGACCAATCAAACTTTCAGACAACAGCAAGCGCAAACGCTGCTTCTCGGCGGAAAGGTCCACAAAGCCCGCCAGCAGTTCATTGGCAACACGTCCACGCTGTACATTCTGGTCTGCCACCTTGAGGGTAGACCAACCGAGAATACCCTGAATGACCGAAGCAACGGCCAATACACCGAAGGCCCAGAAAATCCGTGTCTTAAACATGCCCTGACTCCAATTGCTCGTACTGCATCTGTTGAAAAGATAGCTGAAAAGAAGCAATTCTTAGATACAGAAGCACCCAGAGTGGTGTGTTTAAAAGATTTGGAACGGACTTTTCATCTTCTGTTCATTTTCAGGGTGTGGTTCGTTAATGGAACCCTCCGGGTATGCAGTCAGACCGATGGTCAACAATGAGTTTCATGCAAGACACTGGACGCGAACACTGGAGGTGCCCTGCGAGGTGACCTTCACGCACCGGGACAATGCATGAGCTTATTGTTGTTTTCGCCCCTTGGTAAGGTAGGGTTCAATTCAGGCCCTTGTTCAAGCCCGAGAAATCGGGCTTTTTTTTCGCCCGAATTGACTGAAAACCTGGCCTGTTAATCCAGTGTTAATCTTTCAAGATCAGCTTGTTAATCAGATTTGGATTGAGCTGTAACACAACCGAAACACACTGTGGTGGCGCGCATTTTGCGCATTCCATTACAGGTGCATGATGAAAAAAATTGCAATAAAACTGGTGGCAATCAGCATTGCCGCAGCAGTGATGCCACTTCAAGCCAGCGAATCAACAAGCGCTCCACTTGAACTTTACATGGACACCACAACAAAACAGATTTTCGCAGAACCCGGTGAGGGCCGCGTCAAACTGGGTGTGTTCAAGCAAGCAGACACAGTCGCAACCCCTGCAGCAGTGACACAGGAAACCCGGGAAGAAATTCTGGCCGAGGTGGACAAGAAAATTGCCAGCAGTGCAAAAAGCAACAGCGGCTCTGGCTTCAAGCTTCGGGGCTACGTCCAGGCTCGCCATTCAACAATCCTGTCTGGCGACAAGGCGATTGACCTGTGGACTGACCGCTCAGTCGGTGACAGCAATTCACTCTCAAACAACGTGGACAACTTCCTGATCCGACGTGGTCGCCTCGTGTTTTCCGGCGATGTGGGTGAACGTTTCAGTTATTACATCCAGCCTGACTTTGCTTCTTCGGCAGGCACTACAGGCAACGTCCTCCAATTGCGTGATGCCTATGGCGACATTGCTATTGACAAACAGAAGGTGCATCGATTCCGTGTTGGCCAATCCAAAGTACCTTATGGTTTTGAAAACCTGCAGTCCAGCCAGAACCGCCTGACACTGGACCGCGCTGATGCGCTGAACAGTGCGGTTCGAGACGAACGCGACACTGGCGTTTTTTACTACTACACTCCTGTTGAAACCCAGGAACTGTTCTCGGAAATTTCCAAGGCAGGATTGAAGCATTCCGGAAATTACGGCATGTTCGGTCTTGGCCTATACAATGGTCAGGGTCCAAACCGCCGCGACACCAACGACGGACTGCACACCGTAGCCCGTTTCACCTACCCGCTAAAGGTTGCCAGTGGCCAATTCTATGAGTTTGGGGTGCAAGGCTACAGCGGCAAGTTTGTACCCACCACTGGCGCGTTCAGAGCCAGTTCAACAGGCGGTTCAGTGAACATTGCCAACCCCAACAGCGATCCGCGTTTGCGTGATGGATTTGATGACCAGCGAGTCGGCATCAGCGCCGTGATGTACCCTCAGCCTTTTGGTCTTCAAGCGGAATGGAACTGGGGAAAAAGTCCTGGCCTGGAAAAAGACACTCTCCTGATTGACGAGCGCAATGTTCAGGGTGGCTATCTCCAGGCAATGTATCTTCACAAAACCGCCAGTTATGGCAATGTGCTCCCCTTCGTGAAGTGGCAGTATTTCGACGGCTACAACAAGGCGGAAACCAATGCACCCAAAAACGAAGTCAAGGACTGGGAAATTGGTGTGGAGTGGCAACTGAACAAGGAAGTTGAATTGACAGCGGTGTACCACATCCTGGACAGAAGCAACCTGATCACTGGTAACCGGGCAGGTCGAGAAGACTACGCCAACTTCACAAGCGACGCATTGCGCTTGCAGGTTCAATACAATTTCTAAACAGGACAAAAACCTGTACCGATGTCAAAAAGCCGCCAGTATATGGCGGCTTTTTTATTTGCCTTTGAAAGGCAAAAGTGCCATGAACTCATCAGGCTTTTTGTAGCCCATGACTTTCTTCACCACTTCGGGTTTTGGGCCCAATACAAACACTGCCGGTGTTGCAAACACACCCAGCTTCTTGGCCAGCTCTTTTTCTGTGTAGTTTTTTCCATCGATCCAGACCATCGGCAAATCACCTTTCACATCAATGCCGATCACATCAAAATTCCGCTGGATTTTTTCCTTGTTGGAACCACTGGTGAAGTTGTCTTTCAGCAAATGCGCACAAAACGGACAATTCTCCAGGTGAAAAAAGATCAACAGGCCCTTGCCCGCCGAGCGCGCCTCGTCCACATCAACGGGTATATCCAGAAAACTGGATTTGAACCAGGCAGGCATGTCGTAATGCATGGGCTTGGCTTCGATATCTTTGGAAAAAACCTGGCCAGCAATAATTGCAAGTATCAAACCCAAAAACAAACTCTTAAAAGCGCTTTGAGTAACATGTCTCATCGTCATCTCTACCTGTTCAAACAGGTAAGCAGTGTAGCCCGTAAATGTTGAATCGAAAACCATGGTTGACAAGGTAACTCCGCGACCGCTTATCGATTGCTTGATCTGGATCAAGGTGTGTAAATGCCTGTTCTGCAACACTGAACCCATGCACAACATCATTGATTGCAAGGGAGATCAACATGAAAAACATCACACACAATCACGCAGAGTCAGCTTTAAAAACTGGTCTTGCCATGGCCTTTCTCGGACTGGGCTTGACCTGTTCGGCCCATGCTGCAGTAGACCAGCCATGGATGGTTCGCGTGCGAGCAGTGAACATGGGCATGGCCAATCAGTCAGACCCGATCCCCGCCTTGGGCGTGACCGCGACGGACACAATCGAAGTCAGCGACAAAATTATTCCTGAACTGGACGTCAGCTACTTTTTCACACCCAACTGGGCTGCTGAATTGGTGTTGACCTACCCGCAGAAACACGATGTCACACTGGTCAACAACGGCACCCGGACGAACTTGGGAACATTCAAACATCTCCCGCCGGTATTAAGCCTTCAATACCATTTCAAACCAGGTGCGAAGTTTCAACCCTATGCTGGCCTGGGTGTGAACTACACCAAAATTTCGAGCGTGAAACTGGCTGCAGGTGCCCAACCCCTTGAACTTGAGGGCCACAGCACCGGGTTGGCTTTCAATCTGGGTGCCGATTACCACCTTCAGGACAACATGTACCTGAATGTGGACATCAAGAAAGTGCAACTGCGAAGCGATGTATTGGCCAATGGCGCAGTGGTATCGAAAGCCAAACTGGACCCCCTGTTGGTGGGCGTGGGAATCGGCTGGAGATTCTGAACAGGAGAGCGGAAAAAAACTCCAGCTTGATTGAGGGCAAGCTGGAGATGAGAGAGGGTCAACATTTGACCTTGAGATGACATTCTTCAGGTATCCGCGTTGAACTACGCCTGAAGACTGTTGACGAGAATTATCGGCGTATCAAAGCGCCTTGGGAATGCGACAAATCGTCACATGGAAATGTGAATTTTTGTTGCTGAAATTGATGTTGATTTTTACATGAATTCGAAATACCATCTGCGTACTCATTGGGGAGTAGCCTCTTTTCCGAAAGGAAAGGCTTACGTCAACACACTTGGCCTAACATCTTATACAGGCTATGGCGTAAGCGGTTCGATCCGCGAACTTTCAACAGTTCGCGAACTTGGCAAGACCTTTGACTACACAGCTTCCAGACTGGCCTGGAGGAGCTGTGCAGTCATTCGGTTTTTTCCGGGCCCCAGGAACTTCAAATGTCGGCTTTTCTAGTATCAACCGGTGTCATTGCCCTCGCAGAAATCGGGGACAAAACACAGCTCCTTGCTTTTCTGCTCGCCACCCGGTTCAAAAAACCAATTCCAATCATTCTTGGCATCACAGTCGCTACGTTGATCAATCACGGCTTGGCTGGTGCTGTAGGCAGCTGGATCACCAACACAATCGATCCAGAAACCTTGCGCTGGATACTCGGTGTGTCGTTCATTGCCATGGCCGTCTGGACACTGATCCCCGACAAGATCGAGGAAGAAGAAACCCAGCTTGCAACCAAGCTGGGCGTGTTCGGGGCAACCTTCATTACGTTCTTCCTGGCTGAGATGGGTGACAAAACCCAAATTGCCACCGTCGCCATGTCTGCCCATTACGGCGATGTGCTGATGGTCGTGGCAGGTACTACATTGGGCATGCTGATTGCTGATGTCCCTGCGGTATTTGCTGGCGACAAACTGTCCGAAAAAATTCCAATGAAACTGGTTCACCGCATCGCTGCAAGCATGTTCGCATTGCTGGGTGTGGCGACCCTATTGGGTGTTGGTACTGATTTTGCTTTTTAAATTTTACTTTTCCTTCAATACGAAGTTAATAACAAGGAGACTTCGATGAGTTCATGTCGTTTGTGCAATTCGTCATTCATTCAAAGCTGGACTGCCCAGGATGCAAAATCGGGAGAAACACTGTCGATGGCATTGTGTGGTGGTTGCGGCTTGGTGCAACAGGCTGTTCTACCCACCGATGAAGCGCTAAAAATCTATTACTCGCACAACTACAGGGAAGACTACAAGTCCACCCACCAACCCAAGGCCAAGTATGTGTACCGTGCAGGCCAGTCAGCCAGAGACAGGCTGGCATTCATTGAGCGCGCCGGTATAAATCCCCAAGACAAAAGGCTGCTGGACATTGGTGCTGGTGGTGGCGAATTCTGCTACTTGGCTGGCAGGGCCGGTTTTGATGCAGCAGGCATTGAGCCACACATGGGCTATTCAGACTATGCACGAGAACAATACGATGTGGCTGTTCGCACTTGTGGTATCGAGGATCTGGGTCAAAGTGAAGTGGATGTTGTGACCATGTTTCATGTTTTCGAACATTTGGCTCACCCCACCGATGCAGTGAAAAAAATATGGTCGGTGTTAAGTGAGCAAGGCAATCTCGTGATTGAAGTCCCCAACATTCACCAGTCAGATGCCAGCCCTCACAACATCTACTTCAAGGCACATCTTTTCTACTATTCACGATTCAGCCTGATGGCTGCTGTCAGCCAATACTTTGAACTGGTGGTACTGGAAGACAACAACAACCTCTTCATGGCGTTCAGGAAGCGCGCCCAGCCACTTCAGTCCATGGTTCTACCTTCGGCCGCTCAAATCATGCAAACACAAATCCGGCTGAACCAGAAAGGCTGGACCGAGTACCTGATAGAAGGTGGAGGCTGGAAAAAGGTATTTCTGCGGGCAGCCAAAACAGTGGGAGAATCGCGACTGGGCAAATTGCCTGCGCGCGGCATTCTCGACAAAGTGTGGGAAAAAAGGCAGAAACAAAAACAGCCTTCTTGGTTGTGGTTGAGCACTGGTGGTGGGCTGATAGTCGCGATGGAGCTTTGCCTGAACCTGTTCTAGAAAAGACTGGTCGTCTTACGAAGTTCAGCCTGACACTGGATTACTCAATAGGCATTTCCACCGAGAACTCGACACCTTCTTGCGCTGAATTGCGAGTCAACTCCAGTGTCCAGCCATGCAACTGTGCCACTTCGCGGGCGATGGCCAAGCCCAGGCCATTGCCCTTGGCACGCGTGTCCGCTGGTCGATAATAGGGTTCAAACAAGCGGGGCACTTCTTGCTGAGGTATGGGCAAAGCACTGTTCGAAAAACGAATAGAAGCGTGCCGGCTGCCAGGCTCAACCTGCAAGCTGACGCGAACTGGCTCATCCGGATTACTGCTGTGTTTGCAGGCATTGTCCAGCAGGTTTCTCAGCAAAATTTCAAGCAGCCCCCGCTGCGCTTTTGCTTGCACGGGCTGTTCGGGCAAATCCAGTTGGATTTGCAAGCCACTGCCCTCAAGGGTAGCTTGTTGACTGCTAACCAGGTAAGTCAATTCTTCAGCAAGGTTGACCACCACCTCAGGTTCGCCTTGCGCGTCCACACTGATCCGACTGTAGGTCAGCATTTGCTCAACCAGGTGCTTGGTGCGGTTCATTCCTGTCAAGAGAAAAGCCAATGAGATGGATCGTTCATCTTCATCCTTGGCGTTGGCGGCATTTTCTGCATGAACACTCATGGCAGCCAGCGGTGTTCTCAGTTCATGGGCCGCAGAATCGGTGAAGCGTTGTTCACGGGCCAGGGCACTGGCCATCCTGTTCAGCAAACTGTTCAGGGCATTCACGACCGGCAGCAATTCTTCTGGCGTATCCCTCGCAGCCAAAGGCGAGTTGTCTTTGGGATCACGCTGTTCAATGGAATCCGCCAGCTTGGCCAATGGCCGAAAACCGATCATCACGATCAAGTTGACCAACAACAGCAACACCGTAAAGCCCGCCAGCAGAGGCATGCTCAGCGTCAGCCCCACGTCGTTGGCTATTTCACGACGCAGGCCGACCTCTTCAGCCACTTCGATCCACACGTCGTTGCTTTTCAGCGTGAAGACATGCCAGGACCTCCCAGCGGACTCTTTCTCCCAAAAACCGGCCTTCAGTGGTCCCAGACGATCCTCCGGTGCAAACTCGGAGCGAACCAGCAATTTACCCTCGCCGTTCCAGACTTGAAAGGCCAGTTTGGTTTCATAGGGATGTCCCAATGTCGAATCGGACTCGGAATCCGTTTCACTCAGCCCCTCGGGCAAATAGATGACCACTGGCTTTTCAATGGTGGCGTGTTCGACTTGCCGGGCCAGCAGGGTTTCCAGCACGCGGGCTGAAGTGGCAAGTCGTGCACTGAAGATTTCATCTGCTTCGTGCAGGGCCACCCTGTAACTGATGATCGCGGCCATGCTCATGATGACAATCAAGGCCAGTACCAGTGCAAACAGGATTCGCTTGCGCATGGAATAATTCATGTGTCATTGCCCTGATAGATTCGGGTCGATTCGATAACCCACGCCGCGCAAGGTCTTGATGACATCGCTGTACAGTTTCTTGCGGATATTGTGTACGTACACGTCAATTGCATTGCTACCCAAATCGGATGTCCAGCCGTACAAGGATTCCTCAAGTTGCTCGCGAGTAAAGACCTGCCGTGGATTCTCCATCAGTTTTTTGAGGAGACTGAATTCACGGCGCTGCAAAGTCACTTCCTGGCCGTTGTAGATCACGCGCAAGCCGGCCAGATCCAACTCGACTTGCCCCATGCGCAGCACATTGGTGGCTGAACCGCTGGTGCGCCGTTCTATGGCATGAATTCTGGCAAACAATTCTTCAAGCTCAAAGGGTTTGACCAGGTAATCGTCAGCCCCCACATTCAAGCCGTCAATCCTGTTCTGGGTGGTGCCGCGCGCACTCAGAATGATGGTGGGCGTGAGCCTGTGCTGGGCGCGCAACTTGCCCAGTACATCCAGCCCATCCATGCCGGGTAGACCGAGGTCAAGAATGATCAGGTCAAACGGATTGTCGAGTGCGGCATGGAGCGCATCCCGACCATTGTTGATCCAATCCACCTGGTAAGCCCGCCGGCGAAGCGCTTCACGCACGCCGTTGGCTATCAGTTCATCATCCTCAACCAGCAATACTCTCAATTTATTGAACCTTTGAACCCGACATTTTTATAGTGTAAAGGGATCAGGATTTTCCAGACTTGATTTTCGCAAGCAGCGTATTGATTTCTTTGCGACGCCCCTCATCCGCAGATTCACGGCCTGGGCGTGCTGGTGCTTGAAGCGCTTTTTTCAAAGCGGCTTCTGCCTCTGCCGTCCGACCATCGCGAAACAGGAAATCACCATAAAAATAGTTGGGGTCAATGCCATTCGGATTGACGCTCAAACCCAGTTTGAGAAACTCTTCCGCTTTTTTGTCGTCACCAAAGCCAAGGGGCCAACCAGGAACCTGATAGTACAGTGAACCCAAGCTGGTGTAGGCGGATCCGTCCAAGGCCTTGGGATTCAGGGCGATGGCACTTTCAAGCGACACTTTGGCTTCTTTCACCAGACTCAATGCCCCCAAACCACCCACATTGCCCGCATAACTGCCCAGCACAATGCCTTGCCAGATCAATGCGTCGGCGTCTTTGGGATTCTGGGCAACCAGGCTGCGGGACTGCTCAGCCAGTTTACCCAAGTGGGTTTCCTTGGCCTTGCCTGAATCCTGGTACATGGCTTGCGCCCACTCCGTCTGAATCCGCTGCACTTCTTCGCTGGGCGCAGCCCATGCGAATTGAGTCAGCGTAATCAGACCAAGGGCAAATTTATTCAGGTACTTTTTCATGGTGCACTCCAGTATCTTTCAATGGTGGGTAGTTGTTTGTGAATTGCGTTGTCGTTAATGCGAGGAAACAGCTGGTTCAGGAAGACAAACAGACGCTCGGGAAAGCCCAGTTTCATATCGAACCGATCGCTTTGAAGCAACTTGATCAATTGGGTTGCTACAAACTCCGGTGTGTCGGTCGACACGCCCAGTTCGGTATTCAGCTCTTCCACTGCACCCTTGTTGATGGCTGTGGCTGTGGCCCGGGGCGCCAGGTACTTCACTTTCAATGAAGTGTGAGAAAGTTCACGTGCCAAAGCCTGTGCATAGCCACGCAAACCAAACTTGCTGGCGCAGTATGCAGCGTTGCCCGGGTAGCCGATGTAACCGAAAATCGAGCCCACCTGAATGATCTGGGCCTTGTCCTGTGACAACAAGGCGGGCAAGAGCACCTTGGTCAGATGCATAGGCGCAAGCAGATTGGTTTCGATGATCTCGGTCTGCGCGGTTGCGTCCGAGGCATTGACCGAACCAAAATGGTTGATTCCTGCGTTGTTGACCAACAGGTTGATTTGGGCCTCTTGTGCATAGCTGGCAATTTCCTGCCGATACTGCGTATCCAGCAAATCACCACTCAAACAAACCACCGACAGTTCTGGAAATTCTTTCAGCAACTCCATGCGGATCTGGTTAAGTGCCGATGCATTTCGACCAAGAAGCAGCAGGCTTTCGGAATGGCGAGCCAGCTGCAGGGCCATTGCGCGGCCTATGCCACCTGTTGCGCCAGTCAATATGGTTCGATAAAGTTTTGCCTGGCTCATGCAGCAACCTCATCAAAAATTGCGTCGCTGTTGGCCTGGGGCAGTGAACGGAACATTTCACCGTAGAGGTGATAAATCGCGTGAGCTGTGTCCACCACTGCAGCCTGATCTTCAGGTGCGGTCAGCTGATTCATCAGCACTTCAAAAAACTTCACGTGCTCAAGATCAAGGCTGCCATGCGAAGTGAGGTAAGAAAATGCGGAATCCGGCAAGGCCAGGTTGACCTGAATTTTCTCGGCAGCCAGGGTGGCCAGCGCGGTGCTCGTTCCTTCCAGCACATGAACCATCCCAAAAAATCCGACCGGGTTTTTGCGGTCAACCTGGTGATACGCATAGGCCACCATGGCCTGGGTGGTAATGTGTGGCTGCGCGTTGGCCACAGCCACTGGATCGCCACCGGCTGCCTTGATGTCGTTCAAGATCCACTGTTCGTGGCCATACTCTTCATCAATGTATTCAGCAATGGCTTTCTTCAGCCATTCGTGGCGTGCATCAAGCCGACTGCCACACGCCATCAGCAAAGGCACTGTGTGCTTGACGTGGTGATAAGCCTGGGCGAGGAAGGCGAGGTATTGCCCGCGCGTGACATCGCCGCGCAGTGCTTCCTGAATGATGGCAGATTGAATCAGCTGGTAGCGACTGCGCTCAGTTTCCGCCTGAAGGGTTTGAAAAAATGGACTCATGCAGTTTCTCCGTTGAGTTGACTGTTGTAGGCTTGCCAAATGGCATCGCGTCGAATGCGGCCATTGGCGGTGCAAAGACCGTTGTTGAATGAGAAAGGCTCGGGAACGAGCAAATGTTGAACAATGCGCGCGTAATCAGGCAGTTGCGCATTGACCTTGTCCAGGGCGTCCTGAACCTTGTTTGAATCTGAGGGGTTGCGAAGAACCAGCATGGCGGCAAGGCCCGTTTGCCCTTCACCAAACACAGCCGCTTGCAGGAACAGACCCGTGGAAAGAAGAACTCCCTCTGGCCATTCCGGGCTGATGTTTCGACCAAAACCGGTGATGATCAAATTCTTCTTTCGACCCTGAATACTCAGGAAGCCGTCTTCGTCCAGAGCACCCAAGTCACCTGTAGGCAACCACTCGCCCACACAGAGGGTTGGTTCGCTATTTGTCTTTAGCTCATGCAGATAGCCACTGAAATGGCGCCCCTTTACCCAAATTTCCTGATTGGCATCCACACGCACCTGCACACCGGCAATCGGCTTGCCCACAGTACCGGGCTTGGTATTGGCGGGCGTATTGAGGCAAACAACCGACGCGCATTCGCTTAAACCGTAGCCTTCATAGACGGGCAAACTGAACATTCTCGCCAAGGTGAGCAAACCCATGGGCACCTTGCCACCGCCAACCGCGATGAACTTGAGGGATGTCAAACGGGGATCCCCGGGCGCACTGGCCTGCAAAAGCGCCATCAACATCTGTGGCAACAGGATGATGCTTTCCGCCTGGTACTTCTCAATGGTATTGAGGCACTGGTTCGCATCAAAAGAGGATGCCCCCTTCAAACCCGTTTCTTCAAGTGGCGGGCAAATGATGTCTGCGCCAGCCATCATGGGTGCATACACTCCTGCAATGTTTTCGAGCAACACGCTGAAAGGCAACAGGCACAGGTGGCGTTCAATCTTCAAACTTGCCGTGGCCTGGTTCAGTCCACTGGCCACAGCAAGTTGCTGGGCCTGTGTCAGGCACACGCCCTTTGGGTCACCGGTGGTACCTGAAGTAAAAGTAATTTTCTGGATGTTGGGTGGCGTGGCATCGCCCAGCTTCACGCGGCGCATGCACAGCATCGGCGCATCCAGATCTTGTGGCGTCAGCACAAAACCCAGTTTCTGTCCACGCTGGCCGTGGTCTGTCACCAAGGTTGAAATTCCGGCTTCAACAATGGCATGTTCCAGTTGCTGATCCGTGAAAAACGCAGGCAAAGGCACCAGCGGGATATTCAGGCTTGCACAGGCCATGTCCAGCGCAATCCAGGCTGGGCAATTGTCGGCGAGAATGGCGACGGCATGGCCTGCCACCTGCGTGCGCTGCAGGTAGTCCGCCCAAGCCTTTACCTGACTTCTCAATTGGCTGGCAGACAGGGATTGATCCAGGCTGCTGATTACACGGCCCGAATATTCACCCAACAAGAACTGAAAACTTTCAGTATTCATTGACGTGCCCCCAAACGAGCATGACCCAACTGAATGTCGCCGATTGCCACAAATGGACTTTGCGCGTAGTAGCTGCCCCAAGCCGCTGGATTTTTTACACGCTCAGGCAGTGCTGGCGCCAGGATAACCGGCGACAAACCGAGACGCTTGAAGCTGTTGATCAAGCTGCGAGTTGCCGTAAACGCCACCCAGCGACGGCCCTCCGTGTGAAGATGCTGCGTCATCAGTTCGATCAACATCCTGGCTCCGCCTGCATGGGTTGCGGCCAGATTCCCTACTTCTGCAATGTCTGAACGTTGAATTTCCATTCCCAGCTGTTGCTGCACATGTTGTTCAAGCGGCACATCCAGATATTGTTCGAGGAATAGAGTGCCCTCCTCGGCCAGGTTATAACCCGCTGCCGCGCACAACTGCCCTTGAGGGGTACACACACCAAGCAAGTGATCACAGAATGTTTCTATGCTTGCGTTGTAATGGTGTGCAAACGTGTGCACAATAAACCGCCGAATATCATCTTCTTCGCAACGCAGATCGGAAAGAACGGCCTGTGCTGTTTGTGGCTGGCGGCTGTGATAATCAAGTGGTTTCATGCGTGGTTCCTGGGAATCTATGCACGAAGAGTAGGCCCCGAAAATTAAGGCTGAATTAACTTTTGAAAACGGGCAAAATTTTTTGTCCCTCCAGATCTGATGCAAAAAAATAGTATTTCCACGGCCCAATGGGCGGGCTGGCTTCTGTTTGGGCTGCTGATTGTCTGGCTGAATCGTTATACCCACTGGGACACCGAATTAAGCCAGGTCTTTTTTGATACCCAATCGAATTCTTTTCCCATCAAACAAAACCGCTTGGTGACCTTGATCTTTCATGAAGGCATGCGTTGGTTGACTGCCGCACTTTGGCTTGGGTTGCTGCTACTCGCCTTGCGCACCAAATCCAAGGGCGCTGTCCGCCTGGAAATTGCACATCTTCTTGTGGTCAGCCTGCTGGCTGCCTTGGCGGTCAGTTTGTTGAAATCAGGATCGGCACACAGTTGCCCCTGGGACCTCGCCCAATATGGGGGCACGGCGGATTACAGCCGGCTTTTTGAGAACACAGGGAATTCCGGCAACGCCGGACCGGGAAAATGTTTTCCCAGCGGGCATGCCTCGACAGCATTCATGTGGATTGTATTGCTGTACAGCCCTTTGCCCTGGCTGGCCAATCGCCGGAGATGGATTGGCATGCTGCTGTTATCGGCAGGGCTGTTGGCCAGTGGCGTTCAAATCATGAAAGGGGCTCATTTCCTGAGCCACGTGCTGGCAACAGCGTGGGTTTGTTGGGGAATCGCCTTGATCTGCAGAAAGGTGTACAACATCAAGGCTTGAGCTTCTCCGGGCTGGACAACATCGCGTCATTGTGACTTTTCTCGATCACCTTTCGGCTTTGCATGCAGGTACTGGTATCAAGTTCATAGGCCAGTAACAAGGTACAGAAAAGTGCATCGTGTGTTAACTGGTCTTTCTCGTAGGGACGCAAGTCTGAAAGCGTGTAGTCAAACTGGGGACCAAACCAGACCACCGATGCAACATGAGTTTGCGCCGCGGGAGCAAAAGCCTTGGGGGCACCATGCAGGTACATCCCATATTCGCCAAGCGATTCACCATGGTCACTGACATACAGCATGGCGGTTTCATGAGACTTGTCGTAACGCTTCAAAAGCCCGATCACCTGACTCAAGAAATAATCAGTGTACCGAATGGCGTTGTCATAGGCGTTATCGATCTCTTCCTGACTGCACTTGGACAATTCATTGGTTTTACACACCGGCTTGAAATGCTCAAACTCCTTGGGGTAACGCTTGTAGTACGCAGGGCCGTGATTTCCCATTTGGTGAAGCACAATCAGAATGTCTTTGCCTGGCCTGCTGTTGATGTAATTTTCCAGATCATGCAGCATGCCCACATCACGGCACTCTTCATCGCACACCGGGTTTGTTTTACTGCTTCGGAAATCCTCGTAATCCACCCGAAGCGCCACACCCTTGCTGTCTGAATTGTTGTCTCGCCACAGCACTTCAACACCATTTCTTTTCAGAACGTCCAGCGAATTCTCCAAAGTGCCGGATTTTTCAATCGAAAAATGGGTTTCGGTCAAATTTGAGAACATGCAGGGCACTGACACTGCAGTGGAGGTGCCGCACGAGGACACATTTTTTAGACTGATGAGATCTTCTTTTTCAAGATTCGGATTGGTCTGCCGTGGGTAACCATTCAATGAAAAACGGTCTGCGCGGGCTGTTTCACCCACAACCAGAATAATCAGTTCTCGGTGTTCTTCACTTTCAAGTATCTCGGTGGGCTTTGCATCTGTGGCCACAGGAGAAATGATTTTCTCGCCTTGGTCCTTGAACATTCTCCCCGCCAAACTGACCGCAGAATAAGTGACATAGGTGGGGTTGGCATAAAACCGAACGGTTTTGTGCTCACGGAAAAAACTGGCATAGCTGGGAGTGAAGGGGGCAATACACGCCGCCATGAACAGAACAAGCAACACACCAGAGAATAGTATTCCCCTTAGTTCTGCCGCATGCCCCAGCGAACGGGGTTTGAATCGAATCAGCAAGATGGCAGGAATCAACCCCAGGAACGCAAGGCGCAGCACCATGCTTAAACTGAGCAGATCACCCGCCTCTGACACATTGGTCTGAAGCATGTTGATCAACATTTCATCATTCAACACCGTGCCGTACTTGTCCATGAAGTAGGCTGTGGCGCTGGATATCAGCAGAAACAAGGCAAGAACAGGCGCCGTGAAAGTGCGATACGCCACCAGATTCAATAGAAATGCCGTGGCAGCAGTGAACAGGCAAAAAACCGAGAGCAAAAAAGCCCAATGACCTTGTTCGAGAGAATATATGCCGGCAACACGTTCCAAAAACGTGATGTTTCCAGTGAGCATGATGAAAACAGAAACCAGTAAAACGAGGCGCTGATTGGGCGTAACCCACGCCCCCAGTGACTTCAACTTCATTTTGATACCTTGTAAAACAAACTACTTCCAGATGTCAGAACACCCGGTATTGCGTAAACAACACACGGGTACTCAGGTGACTTGTCCTTAATCTTCAAATTCCAGCTCGGAAGCCTGGAACACCTGATTGGCATCCAGCACACCCTTCACTTCGACGCGGTCACCATTGCTCAACTGCGACAGATTTCCGTCTTTGAAACGCGTGCTCTGAACAGAAACCCGTGTACCGTTCAATGTGAATTCCCGGGCCGCACTGTTGTAGTTGGAGACCACACCTTCCATCTCGAACCGGTTACCGGAAAAATCCCGGTCGTTGTCGTCGCCGTCATTTTCATCGTCATCATTCATGCTGACCGATTTACACTCAACCTTACTGGCGACAATCACACCATTATTCAGAACACCCTTGACTTCAACATACGGCGTAGAGCCCGTTGTCGAAATACCGCAGACATTGGTTGTGCCCTGATTGATTGCACGTGAGAACTCCACTGCTTGTCCCTGAATTGTGAAGGTCAACTTGTTGACACCGCTTGAATAGGCTCCATTGCCTGCAACGCCATAAAACTCGTAACGACCACCCCGGCTGCTTTCCCGGGCTTCTTCAGTTTCCACTTTTGTGGCCATCAGCACACCGTTGCTCAACACACCTTTCACTTCAACACGATTGCCCACAGCCAGTGTTGTTAAACCTTCATAGCGAGCTGCAGACACATCAATGGTCAAGCCGGCCAGCGTGAATGTGGCGGGGTTCTGGTCACCGGCGTCGGATTCCACAAAACCGGTCACTTCAACCTGGTCTGTGCGGGTATTGAGCTTGTTCTGTATACCCTTGACCAGAACCGAGTTGGCAAGAATTGTGGCACTGCCATTCATTGCATAAACCGGATCTTGTGTGGCCTTGAAGCGAACTGCTACGCCGTTGGCGAGAGTACCCTGTACCATCACACCGGTGTAGTTCACCGTCAGGTCACCGATGGTGAATGTTTTTGCTGTGGTGTCCAGGTTGCTTACCAAGCCACGGCCTTCAATACCGGATTCAAGTGATGCCTTGCCGGTTTGCTCTTCCACCAGCGAGGCCACGTACAACCCATCAGCCTGGCGAACGGCGTACACTTCAACATAATCGCCAGCCAGAATTTGGGCCAGGCTGCCGGGCACGGAAGACGATTCGGTTTTAAACACGGTTGTGGTGTCGACTGAAAAATCCTGACCCAACAAAGAGAAAGTATTTGCGCCAACGGATTGAACAGGGCCTGAGAACTCGCGAATCAGATTGATTTGAGTGGCCGTGCCTGTCAGGCCATCTGCATTGGTATCACCTGCCACCAGAACCACCTGCCCCAAGCCCAGTTTGCTTTGCGGGAATGTGTGCCCATCTTCATCGGTTACGGTTGAACCCAGTGTGGACATGCGCACGCCATTCACAACCACCGATCCAAGGCCTTGCACTGTACCCAACAATTGGGTCGACGCTGGGCTCGTGTTGGTACCATTGGATGCAGTGCTGGAGCCACCACCGCCGCCACAGGCTGCAAGGACAAGGCTGGTTGAAAAAGCCACAGCGAGAGAAATTGGCAATTGTCGATTCATTTTTGATTCCGGTTAGATTCAACGAATCGGCAGAATGCCGGGCAAAAATTAAGAGATCCTTAAACAACTGAACATCCGAAATTCAAGGTAAAAGTCCCATGGCCTGTAGATAGGCAGACACCTTGGCCGCATGCTCAATTGTCGCTTTGCTGTTCAGGCGATTGGCTTCGATTGCGGTCTGTTCCAACCGAATCAATGTGGCCAGATCGGTTTCGCCCAATTCAAATGCCTTTTTATGTAACTCGTACACTTTCTGGGACAGATTGGCTTGTGCTGTGGCTGCAAGTCTCAGTCGAGAAAACAATTCAAGCTCACTTTCTGCAAGTCGGCTTTTTGAGCCCAAATTGCGTTGTGTGTTCAGCAACCGCATGTTTGCTGCCGTTTCGTTGGCTTGAGCTTCCAGCACACGGCTTTTGTACTCAGAAGAACTACCCAACGGAATTCGTGTTGAAAGTACCAGCGACTTGTCTTGCCCACTGAAAAAGGCTGCCCGCTCCGAAATCAATGCCAGGCCTATTTCCGGATTGGGCCTGGACTGTGTGGCTGTCAGCTTTTTCTGCGACTGGTTCAAGCCAAGCTGTGCTTGCGCGAGTTTCAGGCTTGGGTGATCGGCAACAGTCACACCTTCAGACATTGATGCACTTTCCGGCAAATACTTCTCATCTGGGCTGGCTTGCAAACCTACACCAGCAAAGTAACTGGCCTTTGCCTGTTCACGCAAGCCAATTGCTCGTGCCTGCTCAGCTTCGGCTTGCGACAACAACACACGCGTTTGCATCAAGTCGGTTTCAGCAAGCTCACCCGCATTGACCCGCTTGTTCACGCTGGCAAGTAGATCAGTGACCGAAGCGTAGCGAAGCTTGGCAATGTCGACATCCACTTGGGCGGCCTGAAGATCCCACACCAGCTGGCGAACCTGGCCGGCAATTTCGAGTTTCGTCTGCTCTAGCTGTAGGTGTGCCTCCTGAATTTCAGCATCACGAACGGCCTGCGTGGACGACTTCTCATTCCAGTTCCACACCGGTGCAGACACACCCAGTGTCATTTCCCGCAGTCCCTGATCATTGTGAAGTGAATCCGTACGGTATGCGCCTTCCAGCGTGAGAGGCTGCGAAGTCAGCGAACTGGCGGCCTCTCGGCGAGAGGTCAACGATTGAATCCTGTCTTGTGCCGCCTTGATCTCTGGACTGAGTAAGAGTGCAGATTGATACGCATCATTCACTGTTTGCTCTAGGGAAGTGGTGCTAACAGTTTGGGCAAATGAGAGCCCCTGCACCAATGAAAAAAGAATACTGAAACAAATAAATCTGGAAGCTGTCGAGCTTGTCATGACATTGACCTAGTTAAATTGGAGAGTGCGTGTTTGCGGCCGTTGGTTGAATCCATGCACCTTCAAGTTCGAAGGCAAATCCCACACCTTGACCGCCGATTCCTTCGCACACCAAGATCGATGTGCCGTGCAGTTCAGCGACTTCCTTGCAAATGGAAAGTCCGAGACCAGAGCCCTTGGTTTGATTGGGCCTGGCCCGAAAGAAACGATTGAATATCAGCGCCCGTTGATCAGCAGGAATGCCCGGGCCGTTGTCCATCACCGAGATGCGAACTCTGGCCTTTTCTGGATCAACTGCTGTAGACAGGCAGGCCACTGTGACCTGGACTTCACCGCCCGGCACATTGTAGGTAATCGCATTGTTCACCAGGTTCCGAATCAACAACTCAATCGCTGTGGGATAACCCTTGAGTAACACAGAGGCCAGGGAACGATTCTGTTGATCCGCCGAACTGTCATTGAATGACAGTGACACCTTTCTGAATTCTGCATGTGCACGTTCCAGTGAAAAAACATCTATCACTGTGTTCTGGATATCCAGCTTTTCCATCGGTGCGGATCGTGCAGCCATGCCATCCGATTTCGACAAAGCAAGCAACTGGTTGATCATGCGGGAGCAGCGATCCACACCTTCAAGGGTGTCCACCATGACCTCGCTTTCCATCGCCTGTTGGGGTGCAGTCAGTTTTTGTAGCAACTGGATATTGGCCTTGACCCCGGCAAGTGGTGTTCTCAACTCATGTGCGGCATCCGCAGTGAAACGCTTTTCACGGGCAACCCCCGCCTGAATGCGTTCAATTGCGGAATTGAGGGCTTGCAGAAGTGGCTCTATTTCCAATGGGACATCGTCAATTTCGACCCGATTCAGATTTTTTGTATCCAGTGTATCCACCTGATCCACACAACGTTTGACGGGCCCAAAGGCCTTGGTCACAATCAGCCGAACCCCAAGATAACCAAGGGGCAACAAGATGACACTGAACAGCATCAGGCCCACAAAAAAATGGGCTGAAATTTCCTGTCGGTGTGTCAATGGTTCGGCAACGATGATGCGAAGTATCTTGTTGCGATCCAGAAGATTGAATGTGCGTGAGATTTCACCCTCGGTGTTTTGCCATCCAAAGCCCTCAACATCCAATGGGGCCAATGGCGTACGGGGTGCATTGGCACTTCGATAACGCAGGTTTCCCTCGCTGTCCCACAGCTGAAACGACAAATACTGCTTGTGAACAGGCGACTCCAGGTAGTCTTGACCTGCCACATCCGCATTGCCAACTTCCAGCAGTTCGTGCTCGGAAATGAACAGCAGCAAACTGGCGGTTTCAGAAATGGCCATGTCAAACAATTCCTGGCTTTCTTTTTCCGCCTGCACGTAAATCACTGCAGCACTCAGACCCCATAACATCAAGACCAATGAGAACAGCATGACGGTGAGTCGCTGCCTCAGCGACCAACCTGCCTGTGGAACGCCATTCATACGCTGCACCCTGTGCCGGTTCTGTAACCTACACCGTGAACTGTCTCAATGATTTTCTTGCCCAGTTTTTTGCGCAAGTTATGGATATGAACTTCAATGGAATTGCTGTCGATTTCTTCACCCCAGCCATACAGTGCTTCCTCCAGTTGGCCTCGGTTGAATACCTGCCCGCTGCTGCTCATCAGTGTGTAAAGAATCATGTATTCCTTGCTGGTCAGGGGAATGTCTTTTTCGTTGACCACAGCAATTCGGCGTGAAGGCACAAGAAACACATCACCCACTTGCAAACGCTCTTCTGCCCTGCCCTGTGCTCGACGCACAGCCACTCGAATTCTTGCACACACCTCATGCAGGTCAAAAGGTTTGATAATGAAATCATCGGCACCGCTATCCAAGTTATAGATCCGATCCGACACGGCTTCCCGTGCAGTCAACACCAGCACCGGGGTGGAAACGCCTGTTCTCCTTATCTTTGCAAGCACCTCCTGACCATCCATGTCAGGAAGGCCAAGATCGAGAAGGATGGTGCCATATTGGTGGGTCCGGATGGACAACAGGGCATCGGCACCGTTGGTAACCCAATCAACCGCATAACCTTCACTGGCCAGGAATCGCTGGGTGGCTTTGCCGATCAATGGATCATCTTCAATCAATAAAATTCGCATGGGTCAAATCCTTCAAAATTCGCCGGTTTGCATCAGGGGCTGGATTTGCCACTGAATACCCATGGGTTTGTCTTTCACCATCAGCCCTTCCAGAATTTTGCTTGCACGGGGCGCGGAGCAAAGCAAGCGCATGGAAACCGTGCGGGCACGGCCAACCACTTTTTCAAATGAGGAATGCAGCTGAGCCTTGCTTCCATATTCACTTTCCTGGGAAACCCAGAGCCGCTCGTCATCGGCCAGCAAGGCCAACAACGCAGCAAGCACCCAGTCCAATTCACGCACTGGCAATTGCAAGTTCAGATAAACCAGATGTTGTGTGTTGTCGATATTCATGGAGTCACCTCGGACAAATCAGAATCATTGATTCCAAAGCGCTTGAAAAGCGTGGGCATCAGGATAAGCGTCAACAAGGTAGAGCTGACCAAGCCGCCAATGACAACAATGGCCAATGGCTTTTGAATTTCAGAGCCTGGGCCTGTGGCAAACAGCAGCGGAATCAAACCCAGCGCAGCGATGCTTGCTGTCATCAACACTGGGCGAAGGCGTCGAACCGTGCCTTTGCGAACCACGTCATTGATGTCCATTCCTTCGTTGATCAGGTTATTGAACTCGGTTAAAAGCACCAGTCCATTGAGCACTGCAATGCCCATCAGCGCAATGAAACCAACGGCTGCTGGAACTGACAGGTATTCACCGCTCAGGGTCAGGCCAAACACACCACCCACCATGGCAAAAGGTATGTTGCTGATCACCAGCACCGATTGGCGCACATTGCCCAAAGTAAAAAACAGGATCAAGAGAATCAGGCCAAGCGAAATGGGCACCACGGTCAGCAATCGTGCCGACGCACGTTGCTGGTTTTCAAACTGCCCACCCCAAGTCACGCGGTAACCTGCAGGCAGGGCAACGTCGCTCGCGAACCTGGCTTTTGCTTCTTCCACAAAGCCAACCAGGTCACGACCACGCACATTGGAACGCACCACTGTCATCCTTGATGCATTTTCACGGTCAATCCTGACCGGCCCGGCGCTTGAACTTAAAGTGGCAATACTGGACAAGGGCACCAGTTGCCCCTTGTCATTGGGCAATTGAACTTGCGCAAGATTGCTTTCACTCGGGTTTGCAGAGCGCACAAGAATCGGAGAACGCCGAATGCCTTCCTGGACTTCACCAGCCCGTACACCCTCGACCATCTGGCGCAATAGGTTTTGTACACCCATGATGTCGAACCCGGCCAAGCCAGCCGTATTGGCATCCAGGTGAACCTGGAGGTATTCAACCCCATCAGCCTGGCTGGTTTGCACATCTTCCGAACCGGGAATACTTTCCAACATCTGCACGGTTTTTTCAGCCAGTGCGTTCAAGGTGTTCAAATCAGGACCGAACAGTTTCACAGCCAGATCCCCGCGCACCCCCGACAACATTTCACTGGTTCGCATTTCAATGGGCTGTGTGAAGCCCACATTGATGCCAGGCACACCGGCTACCGCGTCACGGATTGAATCGATGAGCTCAGCCTTGGTCTTGAAACGCCAGGACTCAGCGGGCTTCAGCACCATGAATGTGTCCGTTTCATTCAGACCCATGGGGTCAAGTCCCAACTCGTCTGATCCAACACGTGCAACGATGCGCTCCACTTCAGGAACAGCTTCAAGAATGGCCTTCTGAAGCCTTAGATCAATGGCCACCGATTCACCCAGAGAAATCGAAGGCAGCTTCTCAACCTGCATGATGATGTCGCCCTCATCCAGTGTGGGAATGAAAGACTTTCCAACAACACCAAGCGACAACACGGCCAAAACCAGCGACAACAATGAACCGATGTAAACCAGTTTGCTGCGCCCAAGAACCTGACCCAAAAACCGGTCAAAACGGGATTCAAGCCACACCACCAGGCGTGGTGTGTGATGATGCCCCTGTTTCAAGGCAATGCTGCACAGCACAGGAATCACGGTCAGTGACAACAGCAGCGAACAACCCAGAGCAAAAACAATGGTCAAAGCCACAGGCGCAAACAGTTTGCCTTCCAGGCCTTCCAGCGTGAGCAAGGGAAGGAACACGGTCATGATGATCAGAATGCCGGCAGTGATGGGCACAGCCACTTCCGCACTGGCCTTGTAGATCTGGTGGATGAAATGGCTGTTGCCAGCCTGACCTGAACCCTGACGCGCCTCGATGTTTTCAACGATCACCACTGCGGCGTCCACCAGCATGCCGATGGCAATTGCAAGGCCACCGAGAGACATCAAATTGGCAGACAAGCCGACCAAGCGCATACACAGGAAGGTGCCCAATGCGGACAAAGGCAATATTGCCGCCACAACCAGCGCGGAACGAAGATTTCCCAGGAACACCACCAACAGGACGAGCACCAGCACAATCGCTTCCATCAATGCTTTGCTGACGGTACCCACCGCCCTGTTGACCAAATTTCCCCGGTTGTAAAACGGCTTGATGGTGGTGCCGCTGGGCAGGCTCTTTTCAATTTCAGCCAAGCGGCTTTCAACCTGCTCAACCAGCAAGCGTGCGTTGGCACCTCGCAGGCCCAGCACCAGCCCCTCAACCGCTTCACCTTGCCCGTTTTGTGTCACTGCACCGTATCGGGACAGGCCATCAATCACCACGGTGGCCACATCGCCCACACGCACCAGCACATTGTTTTTCTCAGCCACGATCAGGTTCGAAAGATCAGCTTCGTTGCGAATACGGCCTTCACTTCGAACCAGCAAGGATTCCTCTGTTCTCGTAATTCGACCTGCACCATCATTCTGGTTGTTGCGTTCAATGGCGGTTTGCAAGGCGTCCACCGTGAGGCCCCGCGCACCCAGTGCTGCAAAATTGGGCTGAACCACGAAAGAGCGAACATATCCACCCAGTGAATTGACATCGGCCACACCCACAATATTGCGCAACTGGGGACGAATCACCCAATCCAGCAAACTGCGCTTTTCCTCCAGTGAGGCATCGCCTTCAATGGTGAACATGAACATTTCACCCAGCGGTGTGGTCACTGGAGCCAAGCCGCCGGACACATTGCCTGGCAAGGCATCAAATGCAGCAGCCAAACGATCACCCACCTGCTGGCGGGCCCAGTAAATGTCTGTTCCTTCTACAAAATCAATGGTGATGTCGGACAAGGCGTATTTCGATTGAGACCGCAACACGGTTTGTCCCGGGATACCCAACATTTCCTGCTCAACCAGGGCAGTGACGCGGCTTTCCACTTCCTCTGGTGTCATGCCCGGTGCCTTGAGAATGATCTTCACCTGCGTGGCTGACACATCCGGGAATGCATCAATTGGCAAACCCTGGAAAGCCCAGCCACCCGCCAGCACCAACACCAGCGCAAATAAACCTGTTAACAGCCTTTGTGACAAGGCCATTGCAATGAATCGATTCATGATTGTGCGTGTCCCTTATTCGGCCCCGAGGCCTTGAAGAACACCCTTGAGAAGCACGGTTCCGCTCGATGCGAGATCACTGTTAGCCTTTAACACGCCAACATTTTTATTGGCTGCACTGGCAGTTTCCTTGATTGCAAACCTGCTGGAAGAAAGGCGTTTTGAACTCACTGCAATGGCCTGGAATCCATCGGCTGACTTCGCAAAAACATAGGCTTGGCTGCCGATGTAAGCAACAGTGGTGTCGGGCACCTTGAAATCAAAACCAGACAGGTCTGTACCGGCACCTGTTTCCACGCTCACGCTGACAAACTGGTTGACCTTGTAACAAGAAAGCGCCTGAGGATTGCTGTTCAACTTCACCCGCACCGGAATGGTTTGGTTGCCCACTGTCAGTTCACTGCCAATTCCCAGCACAGTGCCAAGTGGCAAGGACTGGCCATTGCAAGCAGTGAAGCGAACCACTTGCCCCGGCTTGATCATGTTTGATTGTTCTGGTGAAGCGCTCAACTGTAACTCGAGCCCGCCAGGCTTGGTGATCTGCAACAAGGTAGAACCTGGAGCCACCTGCTGCCCCAGCATCCATGTCATGCCAGACAAACTGCCGGCCACCGGTGCACGCACCACCAGGTTTGCAGTGATCCGACCAGTCTTCTCGATCTGGCTGATCTCTCCACCGCCTGCACCCATCAATTTAAGCATTTGCCTGGAATTCTGATAAGCAGCGTTGGCCATGGTCAACTGGCCCTGGGCTTCAAGCAGGCGGCGCTTGGGAATCAAGCCATCTTCAAACAAGGCCTTATCACGGTTCATACCTTGCTGGACCAGGTTCAGTGCAGTGCTGTTTTGAACATGCTCTTGCTGATAGCGCAACCAAGCTTCACTGGTCAACCGAAGCAAGGGTTCACCCACCTTCACATCGCTGAGGTTGTCTTTGAATATTTCAGCCACAGTGGCAGCATCCATGCTGTTGACTGCAACGCCACCGGCACGGGAAGTGCTGAACGAACCGTTCAAGGTCATCTCTTTGCCAGCGCGGTTGAGCAACTCGGGCTTCACTGTGACAATGCCTGCACCTTTGATTTGAGCAGCAGTCAAGTTCAATTGTTGAGACTGCGCCTGCTCAACTGACAAAACCAACCCCAGGAACAGTGCGAATGCGAATCTGAAAAAAATGTCGCTGCGCTTGCAGCTTTTCGACTTAGGATGCAAGCCAGGGCTGCAGGTGAGTAAAGAACTGGAGTTCAATTGAGTTGCATTCCGTGATGTGGATAGGGATGGGACAGAAGGTAGACGCCAAAAATTAAGGCTTCCTTAAGAAATCAAATCTGGTCTTGAAAAACAGGTCGAGTGATGGCTTATTTGTGCCCGTTGACAGGTTTTTGAAAACGCTTGACCCCGGTAACCATTGCAGAGACCAGGTTCACACCTTCAACTTTGCTGAGTACAACAGCAGCCATTACATGCACGAACACCAGGGCCATCAAACCGTTTGCGATGAATTCATGGGTTTCCTCAAGCAATTCAGAACCAAAGAACTGGTCCGTGTCCATGAGAAAACCGGTGAATGCCAAAGCAAGTACTGCGAGTCCCATGGCGATCATGACGACCGCGCCCATCGGGCTGTGACCAATATGCACAGTATTTTCACCCCTGCCCATGTTGCGCATTTGCTGACGCACTTTGTCAACGGTGGGAAAAAATTGGGAAAACCGGGCGTAGCGTGTGCCGACAAAGCCCCACAGTATTCTTGCTAAAACCAAACCACAAACGATGTAGCCGGAATACTGATGCAAGGTTTCACCCTCTTCGAATACAAAGAGGTTCAGCAACACACCCAAGGCAAGGCCCCAGTGGAAGATTCGCACCGCGATGTCCCAGACCTTCACGGCATGAAGGGGGATCGATTCAGAGGGGGTTTTGTTCATGATGCGTCATCCAGAGAGGTTGAATTACTTGGTCTGAACTGGTTTGCCGGTTTCAGGATCAAAATAGATTTCAACGCGCTGGCCTGATTTGTCGAAACCATAAATTTCATAACACTGCCCTTTGCTGACCTTGAATGTCTTGATGTCATAACCGGCCGATTTCAACTGCTCCTGAAATTTGACGGGATCCTGCCAATTGGCCTTGGGAACATTGCACTGGGGGCCAGCAATGGCAGACTGCGCAGCCAACAAAACCCCTGCGGCCAAAACGATATGCTTGAACATGGTGAAATCCTTTGAAATTGAATGACAGTAAAAATTGGCGCCACCTTGACTTGCAGCAGGAGAGGCAGTTGCATGTCAGGGTGTGCCAGTTCAAGCAGATTAAAGATTGGAGATTAAGAGAAGCTTAAATTTGGGGAAAATATGAAGCTGGGAAGACTGGAACAATTCCATCCCAAAAAGTGACTTTGATTCACAATTTGTCATACGAAAACTGCATAATCAAAATTCCTATAACAAAACAGAAGGGATAGAGGGTATGAATCAAGAACAATTAAAAGCGTTGATCAGCGGTTTTACACTGCCAGGCAACAGTTCATTCGACAGTGCAGCTCTGTTTGACCAATTGACCGAAGCCACAGCACCATTGGCTGACTTCAGCACGCTGGAATACCGTGAACAATTATTCAACGGTGTAACGGATGGTCTGGACCAATTTGTTGGTGCCATTCCCGCAGAAGCCCGTAATTTCAGTGACCCTTCTGGTTTTGTACAAACCAACTCCACGGCAGAAAACGCCACCTCCACTACAACCACCGCATTTGTTTTTCGCACGGTCACGCAGACAAACACCACAAACGATGGTGTCTTGCTGGGGGAAGGTACGCCCTTGGAAACCAATGGCTATTACGAATCGGTAAATACGACGTCTACCACTACCAATCGTTTGAATGGTTCTGTTCTGACCAGTTCTGAATCTCAGACCGACACATTTGGAATCGAAAACCAGCTTGCGAATCTGACACTGCAAAACACAGACAGCGAACGTACAATCGCCGGCCAGAATATTGAAACCAACAGCACCACACTCAGCCTGGATTTGGCCGACATGCAGATTCTGGACGTGGGCTTGAGCAATGTGTCATTGAACGGTACAGGCGTTGAATTGCTCACGCTGTCTTATCCAAATGCCGAAGGCGGAAAGGACAGCCTGGCCTTGCCAACTTCAACCAACGTACTGTTGCCACTGGCCTTGGGTGCTGCTGAAGGGTTTGTCAACAACCCAGACCCTACAGCCTTGCTGGATACAGTGACTGGCCTGGTCACACTGCCTGAGCCAATTGGTTCACTGGCTGGTGGTGACAACCCATTGGCTGGTCTGGGCTTGCCTGAATTGCCTGCCTGATATCGTTCAGCAACACTGACTTTGTCTTGAGCCAAACGAAAAACCCCGGAGAGTACCCCGGGGTTTTTTTATGGAACGGCCAATTGACTTTACAGATCCCGCGCCAGCCGGATGCCTGAGAACTGCCAGCGTGCAGAAGGCGGGAAAAAGTTTCTGTAACTGGCACGGCTATGCCCTTCCGGGGTCACGCAACTACTGCCTTTTAACACCAGTTGCCCCACCATGAACTTGCCGTTGTATTCGGCCACCGCCCCCTCAAAGGGTTTGAAGCCTGGATAGGCGTCGTATGATGAACTGGTCCACTGCCAACACGCACCAAACGCCTGCTGCAAATCTGATGACCTGCCGCCTTCTACCTCACTGAATGCCACTTCAAGTTCGGCCTCCCTGGGCAAGCGGGCATTGGCCCATGATGCGAAGGCTGCAGCTTCAAAATAACTGACATGCGAAACAGGCTGATCCAAATCCAGTGGCAGTTCGCCATGCAATGTGAAAACATGCCAACACCCATGCGTATCTTGCTTCCAGTACAGCGGTGCAAGCCACTGGCAGGCCTGCACAACAGACCAACCTTCCGACAACCAGTGGGCAGGATTTTGATAACCCCCGTCTTCAATAAATGCCAAATATTCACCGCAAGTAATCAAACGGCTTGCAAACTCAAAAGGGTACAGATAAACGCTATGCCGGGGAGTTTCATTGTCATAACAAAAACCGTGACCGGTGTACCCCATTGAATGAAGCCCGCCCGCAAAAGGCAACCAACGTGGTGGTGCGTGCTGAGTTGCTTGATGACTGGCGCAATGCAAAGGCTGTGGGTGCAGGGCCACAAGCCCGGCTTGTGGGCGATACACCGCACCGAACGGATTCTGATGCAGCAGATATTTCACATCAGTCAAAATCAGTTCCTGGTGCTGCTGCTCATGGTTCAGACCCAGCTCGATTGCTTGAAAGGCCAGTACCCAGTCGGTTAGATCACAGCGCTGAATGAACGCTTGAATATGTGCATCCACATGTGCGCGATAGGCCTTCACCTGCGCCACCGATGGGCGGGTAATCAAACCACGTTGCGGACGTGGCTGACGGGGGCCCAACGATTCATAGTAGGAATTGAACAGGTAAAGAAACTGCGCGTCATACACAGACAGTTCAGGCCAAAACTGACGCAACACCACGGTTTCAAAAAACCAGCTGGTGTGGCCCAAATGCCACTTGGTGGGGCTTGCATCCGCCATGGCCTGCACGCACTGGTCTTCATCCGACAAGGGCTCGGCAAGGTATTCTGTCCATGCCCTTACCTTGCGGTATTTGGCCCATGCTGACGCACGTTCGAGGGTCATGGGCGGCACACTTTTTACAATGGCATTTGAAGATCGCAAAGGATTTGAATTCAATTCAGAGGCTCGATAACTTTTCAAGAAAGTAACTTAACGCATCAGATGAATTATTGACACAAGGGCTTGGGCTCACTCGCAGGCAATCGCCCATGCGCTGGGTGGGCGCATGCAGAGGCATGTAGGCACTTGGATGAACGCCCACTTCAATGTGCTGCTTGCGCAGGTAATCCCGAACTGCAAGCGCGCTGAGCGAAGCATGGCGAAACGTGACAATGGCACCCAGGTCACCGGCTGAAAGGGGCATCTCGATACTGGGTAACTCAGCCATCTTTTGTCGGTATTCACAGGCGAGTTTGTTCAATTGTGTCGTTTGTCCAGCCTCATGACGCTGCAAAGTTTCATTCACTGCCACACCCAAACCCAAACGCAGCGCCACACTGCTTTCAGTCAATTCAAACCGGCGTGCGTCAACAAGCCATTTCAGGTGTCCATGCTTCAGGGAACCCGTGTGCTGATCAAGCCCCAATGGGCACAAATGCGCCGTAGTAGATTGCCTGGCATACAACACACCCGTGCCACGCGGACCTGCCAGCCACTTGCGCCCGCTTGCAAACAGAAAATCACAACCCAAAGCATTCACATCCAATTCACGTTGACCCAGCGCCTGGCTTGCATCTACAGCCAGAGGAATGGCGTGCGCTTGTGCAAATCGGGCGATTTCAGCAGACGCTTGCCACCTATCCCAACCTGAAGGCGCCAGGGTCAACTCCATCAAACGGATACGAGGGCGGACTTGCTGCTTGAGTTGCTTCTCGAGCTGATCCAGATCAACACTGCCATCCGGTGCACTGGGCATGCACTGCACCTGAACACCACAACGGTTTTGCAGTTGCAACAACGTGAAGTAATTGCCACCCCAGATACCCGGGCTGACCAATACAATATCATCACGCTGAAAATCAAAACAGTCGAGGATTCGCTGCCAGGCCCGTGAGGCGCTGTCAGTCAGAGCAATTTCCGAGGGAGAACAATTGAGCAACAGAGACAAACTTTCCCGACACTGCTCAAGTTGCGCTTGCACCTTCTCTGCGGCCACATAACCGCCGAATTTGCTTTCAAGTTGAAGATGGGTTTGAATCGCTTGCAGAACCTGCGGGCTTTGCAAACCCGCAGCGGCGGTGTTCAGGTAAACAGGCCGCTCAGTTCCTTGATGCATGAATCAGGACGACGGGCTGTCATTCATGAGCACTTGAATCATCCTCAAGGCTGTTTCTTCGGTGAGGGAATCGTTGTCGATTCTTTGAGACAGCATGAGGCAAAGCGCCTGAAGCAATGGTCCGCCTGTTATCGACTGGGCGGCACCTTGATGAGGCAAGCCCAAGACGGCATTGTCCAGCTTCAAACTGGGCAGTTTTTCAAATTCGCTGACTGTCGGAAAACCGGTGTGGAGTGCACCACCGGCGGATTGACGGGAAATCAGGGCCAGAATGTCCGCGACACTGGACAGGTCGTCCCGAATCAACAAATCACGCATGGCATCCGGGAAATCGACGACGCTGTGCACCTGGTCAAGAAAACCAGCAGGCAATTCAAATGCAGACTCGATCTTGAATGACACGTCATCCGTCATGGTGTAGCGGTGCTTCAGAATGTGGCTGATGACACTGGGATTCAAGGCGGTTTTCTCGGCCAGGCGAATTTTTGCACCCCGCCTGGAAGTAATCAGCTTCAGGTTGATGAACCGGGCTTGTGCGACATTGGGTATGGCCACTTCAGCGGGGGCATTGGCCAGGCTGGTTGCTGTATCGCTGAAAAAATCGCTGGTGGTTTTTATTAACATCATCTTCCTCGAGTGTTTGCCCAACTTCGGCCAACTTCAGAAAGGATACCTAAAATATCTAAAGCCGTAGCACCAAAAAAAAGCATTTCACCCAATGTGGGTCCTTTCTGCACCCAGACTGGGCATGTAAACATTTTTTTCAAAAAACAAAGTTAACACTTGTAAATTGGTTACTTTGTAATATTTTATCTGCTAGCATGTCAGCGTTGTTCTTACAAATTCACCCCAGAATTGATGAATGATTGTCACCTGAAATAGCGATAATTCGGGTGAGCGCATCATCAGGAGCATTCCCTTGAGCAAGCTTCTTTTTTATCCTTGTGATGCAAGAAAACACATCTCTGGCAAGGTTTTTTACCGATTCAGGGATTTCTCGGAACGCATTTTCATGTCAAACGATTTGAAAAATGCCTACCAGGACATCTCTGACACCCTGAAAATGCTGGTGACCGGCAAAATCATTTGCGGTGAGAACATCCCTACGCCTTCACGCCGGTTGGAGCATGAATTCGTTGTGGAAGTTCCCATGAACAAGTTGATTGTGGCCAGAAGCAACCCGATTACCGAAAATTCGCCCACAGCTGGCAATTCGCAAATTTAGACTAAATTTTACTCCCAGTCTGTCGGGCACCTTACTTTACTCTCCTCTTCATGCGCACACTGCCGGTTGCGAATTTGCGCAACCTTCCCAATCGGGATCTTGCTCTGGTTCTGCTTAACCTGCTGACTTGTATTGCCGTCATGATTTGGACGGGTTTACAAGACATTGCAGGCGGTCCCCAAAACTACTTCAATGCCATGGTGTACTTTGGCATCACGACTTACAGCTTGCTGGAGGCACGCTGGAGCAGACAATCCGGAGACACGCGCAATGCTGGTTTGTGGTTCAACTGTGCTTGGGTGTGCTCCGCAGCTGGAGTTGTTCACCACACCTTCTGGTTACTGCTTTGGCCTACACTGCCCGGGGCATTTCAGGTTTTTGGCGGGGTGATTACACCGGTGTTGTGTGCCATCGCCGTGATACTGCTGGTGATTCGTTGCAAGGTAATCACCCCCGCTGCTCAAGAAGGCGACCAGGGTGAACCTTTCGATCTTGGCATGATTGGCTTCAGCCTGTTGGCTTCCATGCTGTTTGTTTGGACAGAAACCACGCACAGCAACATGGCCTGGTCCTGGATTTCAGCCGAACGGCCGCAAAACCTGATGTTGCCTCCTTTGGGTTTGGCCTGGCTGGCCTGCAGTGGAATGCTGGTTTTCCGATTGTGGGGCATGTACAAACTGGCCGTGAAAAACCTGCCATGGCCAGTGTTCGACAAAGCCTTGCTGACGTTGGCAGGTCTCGCAATGACGGCAACAGGAATTCAGCTGTTCTGGCTTTCGCCCGCACTGGACATGGAAGTTGCGCTGTACGGAAGCACATTGATTATTTGGGGCGGTTTGCAAGCGGTATTGGTCTGGTTCTCCACACGCATCAGCACATCGACCGGGACCAGAAACACGATTGCGATTTTGGCCATTGGCCTGCACATTGGCACCTGCCTGATTCCCGGCAATATGTACAAGCTGGTGCAAATGGATGTGACCACTGCCCAGGCTTTGGGCTATGTGCTGAACAACGCCTTGTTCACCATGGGCTTGTATTTCGGCATGAATGGCTTTGGTGTGAAAGTGTATTTTCTCAAAAAGCTCAAGCGGTTCCGCATGCGGTATTTGGGCTTCAAGAACTGAATCAGAGTTTGTCGTTCACAAAACGGGCAATCTCATCGAACTGACACTGCGCCAGTTGGGCTTTGGGCAATCCAAGTATCACCCGAAAATCGCCATTGATCTGCATCAGTACAGCAAATGCGTTGCCTGGTATCGGAACACAGGTGAAATCATCTGCCTCAAAACCTGCCCCCTGAAAATGCTGTAGTGGAACAGCGCCCAGATTGGAGATAACCACCGTTTCCATGGGGCGTTTGATCAGGAAATTTTTTCGGGTTCGCCCCAACAAGACATCGACCAGCCACATGGGAAACCAGCGGATCAGGTTAAAGCCCTTGGCAACAGACAACTCCACTTTGGCTTCCAATAACTCACGCAATCGGGATTGAAAAACTTCGGGTCCCTCTCCTGGCAGCAACTTCACCACCAGCATGCTGCTGAAGTTGGTGACACTTCGCATGGCGGGCATGTGGCGCCTGAGATCCACAGGCACTGCAATAAGGGCAGGCAGTGTCGAGCTTTTGTGAGCAAGCGCGGCAAAAGCACAAGCCACTTTGGACAAGGCTTTGGAATGCCCACTGCCCAAGCTGAAACGCTGCCAGGCATCACCCAGCAAATCCACTTGATTGACGGACTTAGTGGCTGAATTGGTGACTGAGTTGCTGACTGAGTTGTTCACTGAGAGGCCTGGCTCAGCATGTTCGATCAATCGGCAGGTTGGCACCCGCAGCGAAGGTGATTTTGGTGGGTTCAAGGCTTCAACCAACTGGGCATCACTGAAGGTCACATTGCTGCCCAGCAAGGGCTCCCCACGCAAGGCACGAAACAGTTCACACAACACGTGAAACCCGCCCATGCCATCCATGATGGCGTGGTGTGTTCGCATGACTACGAGCAAGCGATTATCAGGCCTGCGTACCACAATGAATTCGACAACCGGGCCGTGGCGAAGATCAATCGGCCAGGCATCCAGAAAATCCATGTGCTCGCTGCTGTTTAAACTCCAGTCCACGTGATCCAGCATACGCAGTGAGGGGGGCGGTCCATCATTGACCCAGCGCGACCAACCCAATATGCCTTTCCAGCGCATGCGCAATGCAGGATTGGCCTGTGTGGTGGTTGCAATTGCGTCTCGCCACACTTGGGCAGGAATGTCCGCTGCACAAGTTCCCTCCAGTGCAAAACAGATCTGTCGATCTCGTTCCAGGGTCAGGCCACTGCGCCCGATACTGGCGTGGTAATACTCGGAACCCGACACAGGCCGCTCAACCGGTGCGTTGTCCTGCAAAGTCAGTGTGTTCAAGGCGAGCTGTTGATCAACCATTTCGGAGTGCATCCACAATCTCCATTCTCGATGCGCGGTAAGCCGGCAACAATCCACCCACGGCACCCATGACCAATGAAAACAACAAAACCTGTACACCCACTGCCGGTGTCATGGTGAGTTTGAAAACCACCTCGGAAAATGTTTGAACATTGGTGGTGGAAATTTCAAGGCGCTGCATCCAGAAGGCGCAGAAAATGCCGAGCAAACCGGCGATCAAACCCAGACTGATCGCTTCAGCCAGAAAAACGGAAAGAATATTGCCCCGCTGAAAACCCAGTGCGCGAAGCGTACCAATTTCCCGCACCCGGTTGGCCACACTGGAATACATGGTAATTGTGGCGCCGATCATGGCACCAAGCGAGAAAATCATCGCAATCGAGGTGCCAAGAATCTCGATGAAGTTGGCCATTTTTTCAGATTGATTGGCGTAAAAAACACTCTCCCGCTGCACATCAAAATTCAGGCTGGGCTGCTGGCCAACGGCTTGGTCAAAGCGTGAAAACGTCCCGGTGTTTTCCAGTGACACCACCACCGATGAAAAAACCTGGCGCCTGAAAGCCTGCATGATCTGGTCTCGGTCTGCATGCAGTTCCGACTCGAACCCGCTGCGGTCTGCACTGAACACACCCACCACGCGCCACTGCCGCGCACCGAAGTTCAGCATGTCCCCCAGTTGAATGCCAAGTCTGCCGCGTGTCAGGCCTTCACCCACAATGACTTCGGATGCGCCAGGTTCAAACAGCCTGCCTGAAATCAGCTTGATCTGGGGACGCATGCCGATTCCCGCGGCGCTGGTTCCACGCACGACCACGTTGGCATTGCCCTCCCCCCCGGTTCTGGGCAAATTGATCAACACCAGCGATTCCGCCACAGCGCGGGAATTGCCCTGCGAATCCGTGGCAAGACCCGGCAAGATGGACGCCAACCGGGCCTGTTCGCGCGTCACGCTACTTTGCACCTCGGTTTGCGAGCCCTTGCGGATCAACACCACATTGTCATAGGCCCCGGTACCGGCCATGGTTTGGCGCAAGCCTTCCGTCATCATCAGCACACAGGCAAACACGAAAACCACCAGCGCCATGCCCAGTACAGTCAATGTGGTGGTCAAGCGGCGAGCCCACAGGTTCTTGAGGACAAAGGAAAAGGAAAGACCACTTTTCATGTGACCGCCCTTAAACCATCGACAATGCGAATGCGCCGGCTGTTGACCATCGGGGCGATGGCTGCAAAAAAGCCAATCACCACGCAAGCCAGCAACTGAAGCACAAGCGTGGTCTGTGTGATTTCAAACACCAGAAACAGGTCGCGTGTCAGTGAGAAAAACCCGCTGGCAGCCGGGAAAGACAAGGCAATGCCGATCACCCCGCCCAACAGCGACAAGGCCATGGATTCCCCGAAAATCAGGGCATTGATGAACCCGGCAGAAAACCCCAGTGAACGCAGGGTTGAGTATTCTCGCGTGCGTTCCCGGGCTGCCATGGCCATGGTATTGGCCATGACCGCCATGATGATCAGTATTACCACATACGCCACGGTTTGAATGGCCACGAGAATGGTGTCCACCATGGCAATGAAGCCGAGCTGAAAAGCCTTCTGTGTTTCAGTACGCGTTTCGCTGACGGAATTCCGAAATCCGGAATCGATCAATTCACTGGCTTGCGCCGTGGGCACACCTTCAGACAGATTGACCACGTAGACACCCACCCGGTCAGCCAGGTTGGGTAACACGCTCTTGATGGTTTCATTGACATAGGTCCAGTGCATGATCATCTGGCTGGTGTCGACCTTGTCGTCTTTGCCAGTGTAAATGCCGCGAATCACGAAGCTCCAGTTGCCGGGGTACAGGGTACCGCGCAAGGGGACCTGGTCCCCCACTTTCCAGTTGAATTTGCGCGCGGTTTTTTCACCCACAATCACACCCCGCCGGTCGAGCTTGAAATCACTCAACTGCGAGGGTTCCACCACGAATTCGTCGTACACCCGAAAATAGGAATCGGCATCGACTGCAAACTGCGGAAAGAAATTCTTTTCATCAATGTAAACACCACCAAACCAGTTGGCCCAGGTGACCGACTCCACACCCTCCACGCGGCGAATTCGCTCGGCATAACTCAAGGGCAACGGCAAGGCCAGTGAGGTCGCGTTGCGGGTAATCAGCCGAGAAGCCGAGCCCAGTTCTGCACCCGCATACCAGGAATCGACCACGGTGCGCAGCATGCCAAATGACAGAATGGCCACCGCAATGCCCAGCACAGTCATGCCTGATCTGAACTTCTGACGCCACATGTTTCGGGTGGCCAGGATAATGATGTACTGAATCTGCATGGGCCGCTTTACACCGACTGAACTACGGATTGCGCTGACGAGATCGCCGGTGTTGGCGTTGGCATCAATTCGCCCTTGACCAGGTGCACTTGGTTGCGCGCGCGTGCAGCGCATTGCGGGTCGTGGGTCACCATCACAATGGTTTTGCCCAGTTCACGGTTCAAGCGATCCAGCAAATTCAACACGTCATCAGCAGACTGCCGATCCAGGTCGCCGGTTGGCTCGTCGGCCACAATCATTTGCGGGTCGGTAATCAAGGCGCGCGCAATCGCAACCCGTTGCTGTTGCCCACCGGAAAGCTCGTTGGGATAGTGATCCATTCGATCACTCAAGCCCACCATGCCCAGCGCCATTTCCACGTGTTCCTTGCGCTCGCGCTTGCCCAGCGAGGTCAGCAGCAAAGGCAACTCCACATTTTCAAAGGCATTCAACACGGGCATCAAGTTGTAAAACTGAAAAATGAAACCCACGTTGTTGGCGCGCCACCGGGCCAGGTCACCTTCACTGAGAGCAGACAGTTCAATGCCTGCCACCTTCAGTGAGCCCTTGGTCGGTTTGTCCAGACCGGCGATCAGGTTCAACAGCGTACTTTTTCCTGAACCGGAAGGCCCCATCAGGGAGACATAATCACCACGGGCAATGTCGAGTGAAACGTCCAGCAACACAGGCACGTCCTGGTTACCGCGTTGGTAGGTTTTCACCAGGTTGCGAATGGCGATCAATGTGTCCACGCCTTACTCCTTGATCGAAACCAGTTGACCCGATTCAAGGTCGCCTGGCGGATTCATGACCAGAGACTGACCAACCTTCAAGGTACTTGCAGTGGACTGCCCATCAGATTGAGCGCCGGGCAGCGTGATGGCCTGAAGGTCGCCGAGCAATGCACCTTTTTTGACCTCGATCAACTGCACTTTGCCACTTTCCACCACGGCAACAAAACTCTGTTCACCACGCGAAATCAGCGCATTGGGGCTGACAGCCAGCAAGGGAGCACTGGTGGCCTGCTCAAGCGGCTGGCTCAAAAAGCTGACCCTGGCGCTCATGTCGGGCAGAATGCCTGCGTCTTTGTCAAGAATACGGATGTTGGCAGTGACCGTGGCGCTGGCCCGGTTCACAGTGGGAACAATGGAAGCCACCTCACCGCGATATCGCTTTTCCGGATAAGCGTCGAGCGCAATTTCACAGCCCTGCCCCACTGCGATTTTCGAGAGGGCTGATTCGGACACATCGGCACTGATCTCAAGCGTGTTCATGTCGGCCATCACCACCACTGCACCCTTGGCATCGGCTGCCGAGGACAGTGGCGTGACAATGTCGCCCACGTTGGCAGAACGTGAAATCACCACGCCATCAAATGGCGCACGGATCTCGGTGTTGTCGAGCGCATTTTTTGCATTGTCCTGATTGGCCAGTGCTGCCGCATAGGAGGCTTTTGCACTTTGAACGGCAAGTTGCGCACGTTCTGCACGCGAACGCGCATCGCGCAGTGTGGTTTGTGCGATCAAGCCGTTTTGCAACAGCACATTGGATTTTTGAAGGTTGTCCTTGGCATCGTTCAATTCGGTTTGTGCATTGGCAATGGCTGATTTGGCCACGTCAGCATTGGCCTGCGCAGCGCGGTATGCCGCTTGAACGTCATCGCTTTCAAGCCTGGCCACAACCGTGCCTGCCTGGACCTGATCACCCTCACGCACACCCAGCCATTCCACCCGGCCCGTTCCCTTGGATGCAACCGCAGCGCGTGTTTTTGCAACCACGTAACCGGTGGCATCCAGCGTGGTGAACTGGCGGGAAGGCCATGCGGTGGTGACCCGCGTGGTTTCCACTTCAAGTGTTCGGCCTTGCAGCGCGTTGAACGCGAACCAAAGCACAGCCAATACAAATGCGATACCCAGCCACTTCACCATGCCTTTTCCTCGCCCCTTGGGGGTTTGGGGTGCGTGGCCAGGTTCGCGTTTGATTTTCAGTTTGTCCAGATCAACCGAGTTCAAAATCCAATGTCCTACTGTGAAAAATGCAAGGTGAATGCCTTGACCAGACGATCAAGCTGACCGTCTCCGTTGTATGTGGCAGGTGCCGAAAATGAAACCACTGTTTGCTCCGGGTAGTTGATGAATATGACATTCAACTTACCCACCGCACCCGGAATGCCATACAGGTAATTGGCAACAAACCCGGGGAAAGAATACAGACTTGCATTCACTGAACCCATGGACACCAGGCCACCACTGGGCAAGGCCGGTGACACAGTGTGAAGAATTGCGTCCACTTGCGGAATCAGCTTGCGCAACATGAACCACACGGGCAGCCATCGCAAAGTCTTGATGCCGGGAAAACTTCGACAATCCACGAAAGCCTTGACCTTGGTGGCAATCTGGTGCATCAATTTTCGCGGTGTTGCCTCGTCCTCCACCTGAAGGCGCAGGTAGCCAGTCATGTTGCCGATGCCCATTTCAGTCGTACGCAACCCACGGTAATCCACTGGGATTGTGAAGCCTACTTCACCTGGCTCGCGACTGCGGGCATAGCGGGCAAAGAAGTCAGCCGCCTTGGGAAGCAGCTGATTCACATTGCTGGGCAACACTACCCTGCGCCACACGTAGCGCAGCCCACCAGTGCGCACAGGGTCTGGCGGAATGACCGGAATGCAGTGCGCCGGCTTGGGATTGATTTCAGGTTGAACCTGGTCCTGATGGGCAGCCTGAATTTCAAGGTCGGTCAATCGGGAGTTCGATCCTTGCAGGTCTTCTCCGCGCATGGCTCGGCACACCTCCGCAACCCAGTGCATCAAGCCACGGCCGTCAATTGCCGCATGCACCGAGCGAAACACAATTCGGGTGAAGCCATCTGTGCACGGCACAATCAGCACATCCGCAACGGCCTGGCCTTTCATGGGGTCAAGCCGCGTTTGCAAAAATTCGGTGTGCAATTCGCTTTGACCGTCCCAGTCGCTCAAAGGCAATTTCTTCACTTTGGGAGCAAGGCCGCTATCCACCCACCAGGTCCAGCGCAGCAGGCCACGCAAGCGAACCCGTATGGCGGGGTTCGCCTGGGCCGCCTGATCTACTGCCTTTTGCAGGGCAATCGGATCGACATCACCCTGCCCTTCAACAATGCCGTCCACGTGGTAGCGGTACAGGCGGTTCAGTACCAGCGAATAGCGTTCCAGCGGAGACAGCGGGCGGATGTATCGGTTGATCATGCAGACACCTTCAGGGTATCGGGTATGGCATGATTCTGCTGTCCCTCTTCATCAGTTTCATACCGCAAGGTACCCACCACCACGTCGCGCAAAGGCTCGGGTGCCTCGCTGGGAATGTAGTGACCACAATCAATCAGCAAGAGTGCACGAATGGGTAGCAACTTGCGCAAGGTATTGGCCACAGGGCGACAAGGCGATTGTTTGCCATACACCAGCGTCACTGGAAGTGCCAGTGCGCTCAAGTCTTCAGCCAACTCGGCCTGCATGTTGCACACATCCTGAACCAGCGAGGTTTCAAAAAACAGTTGTTGAAGCCTGCGTGACAAGCGCTCCAACCTGCGACCGGTCAATTGACCGATCATGTCAGGTGCGCTGCGCAACCAATCGTCCAAGGCCTGCGGCGACTGCACTTGCTGCAAGCTGGGTCGAACCCACTCGCAGGCTGGCATGGGCGCATCCACCAGAATCAGCCTTCCCACACGGTGCCGCATTTTCAAGGCAAAGCGCAGGGCAATCAAGGCACCCAGGCTGTGGCCTACCAAATCCACCATTTCACCATCGGGCAAGGTGGCGTCCAGTACACAGGCCAAATCCTCGGCCTGGGTATCCAGGTCATAACCACTCGCAGGTACTGCACTGTCACCGTGTCCTCGCAAGTCGTACAAAATCACTTGCCGGTCACGGGCCATTTCAAGTGCAGCCACGGAATACCAGGTTGAGATGTTTCCAGTCACCAGGCCATGCAGAAATACACAAGGGCGTTCCAGTGACTGAGCGGGCCCAAGAGTCATGACAGAAAGCCGGACATTGCCGTTCAATACGGGGATCAATTGCATGGTGTACTCACGTCGGTGTGCTCATTTCGGTGTCATTAATCAAATGCACGATGTGCTGTGCAGCACCCTGCGCTCCTGTGGCGTGGGCAAAATGCGTGGCCAGTTCTTGGGCTGCCTGCCTGTAAACGGGGTTGTCGAGCAGTTCATTCAGTGTGTGCAAAGCGGCCGCTGGCGTGACTTTTCCAAACCGGATTGAAATGCCCGCACCCGCATCAATCACCTGCCGGGCAATCACGGGTTGATCATCCCGAATGGGTGCAACACCCAGCGGAATGCCAAAGCGCAATGCCTCGCACACGGTGTTGTGGCCCGCATGGCAAACAACTGCATCCATGTGCGGCAACAACTCCATTTGCGGCACAAATGGGCTGACAATCACGTTGGCTGGGGCCAGTTGAGCCAGGCTTTCAGGGGCCACCACAACTGCCTGTACGTTTGTCATTTGTGCAAAGGCCTGCAGGAATACTTCAAAAAACCGGGTGTCCCTGTCGCGGCTCACCGTGCCAAGTGTCAGCAGCACTTTGCGCGTGCCAGTTTTCAATTTGTCCCATGGAAAGGCAACCGCTGCGCGTCCCTCACCCTGTGTTGGACCCACAAATACATAAGGGGCTGGCAAACACTGGTTCAGGTTGCCCATCAACTGTTGGTTGGAAAACACCAGCACCGCATGCGGTGACAAATCGGGTCGCGCCCTGTGCAATTCGGCAGGCAACAATTCATTCTGCAAGCTGGCAAATTGCGAGGACACCCATTCATCCAGTGTGTCGGACAACCTCAGGATGGATGCAGTGGTGGTGACCAGGCTGACCCAGGGCAAACCTGCAGCCTGTGCTGCCAGCGCCCCTGCAGGCATTTGGTGATCCACGACCAGCATGTCGGGTTTGAAGTCGTCAATGATATTCAGGATCGGCTTGAAACAGGCCCGTGTCATTGGCACGCAGTAATCTTCAAAAAACAGGCGAACACTTTCCAGGCCCCGCACCTTGGTGCTGTCCAGTTCACCAGCGGGGTCGAACTGACCAATGTCAAAGCACCGCATGGCCGGATCCATCCGGTTGCCCACGCGGTCCATGTGAACAGCCCAGGCGACCACATGCCCTTGCGACTGAAGGTGTTTGGCCACCGCCAGTGCCGGGTTCAAATGGCCCACCAGGGGCGGTGCAGTGAATAGAATGTTTGCCATTGACCTTACTTCGGTTCTGTCTGCGTTTCGATGTAATCGACCAACTGGCCCACATTCAAGCCAATGAGCTCATTGATCGACTTGCCGGAAAGCCAGGCTGCAATATTCAGGCGATCACCATAATGCTGTTGAATCGCATTGGCGATCTTGACGAATTCAATGCTCTCTATTTCCAGGTCTTCGTTGAACCGGGTCTCAAGATCGATTTCAAAATCATGGATCCAGTCCTCATTGATGGTGGAGCGAATTTTTTCGACAACAAGATTCAAAATCAGGGCTTGGGTCATTTGCTGGAAGCGTTGATGTTCGTTGGTGAAATTCCCTTGGGCAAAGTCCAGCCCAAGACATGTTGCGGCAAACGGTGAGTAATCACCCAGATGCCGCCAATACAAAAATAATCGTCCACGCGGGCTTCGATTCGATAGTCGAGCAGGTGCCCGCCCAAACCGGTTCCGCGGTATTTTCCGTAGGCCTCTTTGGCCACCCAGGCCCGCAGGAAGCAGAGCGTGCGGTCTTCGCCTGCTCGAAGCACCAAGCTGTTTTCCTGCGAACTGAAAGCCAGGTTGATGGCACTTTCCGAAAAGTTTTCGATTCTTTCAATGTCGATGCCCACAGGCTGGGTGTCTGCAATCGCCACGGCATACTGGTCTTTGTGACTGATGGAAATGTGCAGGTTGACCGGCACCGTGGTGCTGACATTGGGATGCAAAACCGGCTTGCCGTTGTCATCGTTGTACACGCACATTTCCTGCGGAAACACGGACGCAATGCCATTGCTTTTCAACAAAAAAAACACGGAATCCTTGGCAGCCACTCGACCTGCCAGCCATTGGCGCTTTCGCTTGGGCGCAATCGACTGGTAGAGCCGCTGTTCCAGCGCACTGAGGTATCTGCGTGACAGGTAATCCCGCAGAATTGCCGTGTCGTAACGGTCTTCAAACAAGGCTATATTGGGCGGCAATTCGATTGAACAAGCCTGTGTGTCGAGCTTTCGGGAGTTTTCCCAAAGGGGCTTGTCCATCTGGTAGCGGCGTGTTTTCCAGCCCGTGATGGAGAGCACGCACTGCCCATGCTGATTGAACAGGCGATGGTCTGAAACACATTCAAGGTCAGTCAATTCACGAATGCGCACTTGCGCCTGCAACAACTCACCCACTTCAGGGTCTGCGGCGTGAAACTCGATTCGATCCACGCCGATGGGCATGGCCAGGCAATTCTCGGGCAATTCCATCACCCAGTAGCCAGCAAGTTGGCCCATGTTGTCCAGCAGGGAACCCTGACCGGTGGGCACTTTCAACACCCCATCAATGCCGTTGTTACCTACGGCTTGAATGCAATCCACACCTTGATAGGCCGGGCCATGAAACATCCAGCGCTCGCGATACAGGGATTTTGCATCCACTTGCGAAGCGCGCGGCTTTTCGAGTGCTTCAAGCGGTGCCAGTGCCTGCGCCCAGTCATCCGCCACTTCCACCACTGCCCTGAAATAGTTCTTGATTTCAACCGCCAAGCGGTTTGCCGACAGCACACTGATCTGCATGTTCACCGTGACAGGTTTGCTCACTGCCAGCCAGTTGAAGGCCTCAATGGCGGTGACTGCAACCACGCGGGTACTCAAGCCCTGGCGCTGCAGATGGTCCTGAACAAGATCACGCACCATGAGCACTTCCATGGTCATGGGCACCACGGGGTGACGGTCTTCAACAATTGGCCAATCCGGCTTTTGCGGATACAGTTCGTGGTCACGTACCCAGGGAATGGTTTCATTCAAATCAAGCAGGCGGCTGACTGTGATTGGCTGGGTCTGCAAAGCGGCAACCGCTGCATGGCCTGGCTGACCATGCTGAGAAATGCGCTGAGAAATGCGCTGATGAATATGCGAACTGGGCTGAACAGGCTGAATGTTCTGCGTGTGCAAGGCACGCGCCTGCTTCCACAGCTGAACCACTTCACGGCTACCCGATTGAATGTCCAGCAGGGTTGTTCGAATCATCTGGCCCACTTCATCAGTGAGTTCAGGATCATCCAGGTCAGCAGAATTGTTGTGTACCTGCCTTGCAGGCAGCTCAACCTGCAACGCACCCAGTTCGGGAACACCAAGCCTCAAGCGAACACTTTGCGCAGAATCCATTGGCCGTTCAACCGGGCAATCCGGCAACAGGCGCGCTGAAAAATCAAGCCCGTCAGCCCACAGTGCAGCACTCAAGTGCTGCAACTGAAGCAGGCCTTCCCGGCTGTCGTGGCTGCTGTACAGCGCAGCATGGGGCAATTTGCCCAGTGTGTCAGAAACAAATCCGGGTAGAGAACCGTAGCCCACCTGAATGAACACGCGAACACCCGATTCATACATGTTCAGGATGGTTTCCCGAAAGCGCACAGGCTTGACCAGGTGCTCTATGGCAAGCGCCTTGATCTCGGTTTCATTTGCAGGAAAAGGCTGCGCGGTTGTCGCAGACCACACGGTATCCGCTGTAGCGCGCAAAGTCACTGAATTGAAAAACCGCTTGTACCATCCCAGGTGCCCCTGAAAAAGCGAGCTGTGAAAACCCGACACAATGGGCAACACTTGATGAAAAACACCCTGGCTTGCAAGCCGGGCGGCCAGCGTGCTGATCTGTTGCTCAGGACCGCAGGCTATGACCTGGTTGGGGCAATTGTCATGGGAAAGTTCAACTTTCTCAAGATCAGCAAACTGGGCTTGAAGCGTTTGAACATCGCATGATGCAGCCAGAAAACGCACATCGGGAAACTTGAAGTCATCAAATTTCAAACTGGCATTGGTCATGTCCGACACCGACTGGTCCATCATGCCGGAAGTCAGCATGGCGCTCCATTCACCAATGCTGTGACCTGCATAGAAATCGGGAAGCACTCGCAATTCAGAGAGGCGATCAAACAGGTATCGGTTGAAACCCAAAAGCCCCAAAACCACAGGCAAAAGATTGTCCGTGGTTGACTGGGGTACACAGTGTTCCGGCAGCGACTTGTCGAAAAAGGATTCGAAACCTTCGGTCCGCGGGTTGAACTGGCTGTCCACACCGGGGAACACGAAAGCCACTTTGCCCCCTGAGGACAACAAGCCATTGGGCGTGAACCACACCTGTTGTCGCCCCATCCAGGGCTTGCCCGCTGCAATGGCTTTTCTGGCCACAGCAAGCCGTTTGGCATCGGGATCCAGCACTGCCAGTCGGCAAGTGCCAGCAAGGCGGCCGACACGTCCGGTTTTTTCATACAGGTCCAGTTGCGCCAACAAGGCTTCCGGATTGGCCGCAGCCAAACGCAACACGGGTTTCAGCAAAGCGGATTTTTCATGGTCCTGCCCCGCTGCGCAACCGCTCAACACCAGGTGGGCGTTGATCCCGCCAAAGCCAAATGCATTCACACCGGCCAAACGTTCTGTCACCGCAGTATTCCAGGGCAACGCCTTGCCAAGCACCTTGAATGCGGTGTGTTCCAGGCGTGGATGTGGCTGGCTGCAATTCAGTGTGGGTGGCAACACCCCGTGGTAGACCGACAGCGCCACTTTGATCAGTGAAGCCATGCCCGATGCCGGCATGGCATGACCAATCATCGACTTCACTGAACCAATGACAGCCCGCGTGGACTTGTTGCCTTCACCAAAAAAACGACCCACCGTGTCCAGTTCAACATCGTCTCCGGCAGGGGTTCCTGTGCCGTGCGCTTCCAGCAAACCGATCTGGCCTCTGTGTTTGTCCACCGTGGACCAGGCGCGTTCCATGGCCAACAACTGGCCCGAAGTCGAAGGTGCCACCAGGCTGCTTGCCCGGCCATCGCTGGCTGAACCGGCGCCTTCAATCACCGCGTAAATTCTGTCATTGTCAAACAAGGCGTCGTCAAGCCGCTTGAGCACCACCATGCCCACACCTTCACCGGCCAGAATGCCATCGGCCTGTGCAGAGAACGGACTGCTTTTCCCGGAACGGGACATGGCGCCCAACTGGCAAAAGGTGGCCCAAAACGTGAGGTCATGCGACACGTGCACACCACCCACCAGCATCAGGTCGGCAGTTTTATTGGATAACAACTGGCAGGCCTGCTCCACGGCCAGCAACGAGCTGGCACATGCGGCATCCACCGTGTAGGCCGGCCCGTGCAAATCCAGCCGATTGGCCAATCGGGATGCAGTGAAATTCGGGATCAAGCCGGAAGCAACGTCGGGGCCATAAGGAGTCAGTTGCGCCATCAAGGCCGACTTCACCTTTTGAATATCGGCAGTGTCCATGTCGGGGAACAGCGACTTCAAGGTGCTCACAATTTGCGGCACCACGCGCACATGCTGTTCAAGCCGGATCACGCCTGCACTGACATAATTGCCTTTGCCCACAATGACGCCGGTCTTTTCCCGAGGGAAGTCCTTGTCGAGATAACCCGCATCGTCGAGTGCCATTTGCCCGATTTTCAAGGCGAGCAACTGGTCGGGTTCAGCGGAGTCCACTGTTTTTGGCATGACACCAAACTCAAGTGGATCAAACTCTGCGTAAGAGTCGATGAAGCCGCCCAGCTTGCAATAGAACTTGTCCACATCCCGCGACTGCGGATCGTAGTGCGACAGGTCCCAACGCTGTGGTGGCACCTCGGTGATGGCACTTTTGCCGTCATAGATGTTGCGCCAGTAGGTCTGAAGATCTTTGGCCCCGGGAAACACGCAGGCCATGCCGATGATGGCAATCTTCTCCATGCTCATGCCACGTGACCCGTCGCTTCGCCGGCTGCTTCACCCGCAGTTTCACCCAAGAAGCTGGCGGGCTTGCCCGACATCAGCACCACCTGTGCTTCCATCTGCGGACAACCCAATTCGGCCAGCAAGGCAAATACACCGGCGTCCTTGGGCACAAGGCCGATCTGCTTGCTTGCATATTCCTTGCGCAGGGAATCGTTGACCATGCCTGTGTCGGCCCACGGCCCCCAGTTCACAGACAACACCCTGCCCTTGATCCGCGCTTGCCAACTGTGGGCAATCTTGTCCAGTGCATCATTGGCGCTGGCGTAATCGGCCTGTCCTCGGTTGCCAAACGCACTGGCCACACTGGAGAAGAACACCACAAACTGGACATCGTCACAGATCTGGTCACGCAGCACCTGCGCGGCGTTCACCTTGGTGTTGAATACACGCTCAAAACTTTCCTGCGTTTTGTCCTTCAAGAGCTTGTCTTCAATCACACCGGCACCATGAACCACACCGTCGATCCGGCCGTGCTTCTGATAAATTTGCTGAATCAGCTCACCAAAAGCCACGCTGTCCTGAACGTCCAGCGCGTGATAGGCCACTTCAGCCCCCACCGACTGAATCAACTGCATGGTCTGGCGGAACTCGCGTTCAGACAACAGCGTGCGAATTCGTTTTTCAATTTCAGCGGGCTTGCTGTCCGGGTGTGCAGTCAACAGAATTTGTCGCAGGCGCTTGGTGTCGTTATGTCCACGCGTGTGTTCTGCTTCCTCACCCAAGGGTGCCGCAGAACGGCCAACCAGTTCCAGCTTGCAACCATGTCGCCTGGCCAGTTCAATGGCCACCAGTGCAGTGATGCCCTTGGCCCCGCCCGTCAGCAACACCACGCTGTCCGAATTCAGTGGCAGGTTCTGTATCTGCCCGGCTTCCAGAATGCTGGGCACCACATCGACCACGTAGCGACTTGAGCCTCTTCGCAACACCTCGTTGAAACGGTCCTTGCCCAGCAACTCCAGGCTAACCGCGTGGGCAACTTCTGCGGGTTCCTGGTCTGCATCCACATCAAGTACGCGCACGTTCAAATCAGGAAACTCACGCGCCAGTGACTTGACCAAACCAGCCAGGCCAGCGCCCCGATCCGGGTTGCTGTTCGCAAGTGAAGGCTTCAGGCCCAAAGCAGTCACCACCAGAATGTGCTTGCAGCCCGCCAACACCGCAGCGCGGGCCATGGTGAAAAAGGCTTTCACATCGGCAATGCGCGACGCAGGGTCAATGCTCCACAAATGCACCAGCACTTCCGCCTTGATCGCCGCGCTGGTCAGCACATTGGGACCATCCTGAAAGTAGACCGAATCCACAAAGGCACCTTGTGCCTTGAGCAAATCAGCCAGCACATCCGACACACCCAGTGTGTCGCGGGTCAGGCAAACAAACTGCCCGGTCAAATTGAGTCGATCACGGGTTTCTGGTATTTCCCGGCTGCGAAGCACATAGCGCTCGAACGGGATGGTGTCAAAGGCAATGTCCTTTTCTTCCGCTTCCACAGGTGTGGGTTTGGAAGGTGCCTGGCTGGCCTTGCTTGCATTGAACACCTGCAGCATGTCCTGCAAGGTTCGGGTGTTTGCAAGGGCCGCGCTCAGGGTGCGGCGGCTTTCCTGTCCGGCGACCAGGCCAAGCGCATCAAGCCACTGGCCCACAATTTCCACCCGCTTGATCGAATCAATTGAAAGGTCGGCTTCCAGATCAAGATGCGACTCCAGGGCATCGGTGGGATAACCCGTGGTGCTCGAAATAATGTCCAGCAACAACGACTCCGCATCGATCGCACTCACTTGGGGTTCTGCAGCAGCCTCAATCACGGCAGTTTCACCGGCGAGACCGGATGAGTCAGATTCAGCGCCGGCAGGCAACACCGCTTCCAGCATGTCGAGCATGTGGCGCAAGGTTCTGCTTTGACCCAGTTTTTCAATCTGGGCCGCCGCATCTGCGCCCAATCGATTTCTCAAATTCAGTGCGTCTGACCATTCACCGGTAATCTCTACGCGCTTGATTGAATCAATGGACAAATCAGCTTCCAGATCCAGGTCAAGGTCCAGTGTTTCTTCTGGATAACCTGTACGTTCACTCACCAGCGCAAGCAACACTTTGGCGGGTGACAGGGCAGCCTGTTTCGGAATTGTGGGCGTGGCTGCACTGGGTAACGAAGTCGCCGTGGATGCAGCAGCTTGCTGAACAGTTGGCAAGGCATTTGGCGATTGCGCACTGCGCTGAAGAGGCTGCCTGGGTGGGTTGGGCTGGGAAGGTGTACCCAAATAGCTCATCAGCACATCGCGCTGGGCATTCACCAACTCACGCATATTGTTCAGGTAATTGAATACGGCAGAAGACGACTCGCCTTCTGTGGACAGTGACGCTGAACCCAACACCGTCACTTGCCCCATCCGAACCACGGGTTCGGTCACAGGCGGAACAATGCGCAAGTTGCCAGGCTTAGCTGGCACAGCCTTGGCTCCATCGAGCCACCAGGTGGATGCGGCCAGGGTTTCCGGCTTGTCCAGATCTACAGGGGTGGTGCGGCCATTGAACAACTCACTGGCGTCAAAGCCTTGAACATTCACGGCAAGTTGAGCCAATGCACCCAGCAATCCAGCCAGCGAGCCCTCGGCCTGGTCCATGGCCACAACGGGAATCGGCGAGCCGGGAAGAATCTTGCCCAATAGGCCAGTCAACACGCGCTTGGGACCAATTTCCACAAACAGGTCAGCACCCTGTGCCACCATGTTTTCAACTTCTTCCACCCAACGAACCGGGCTTGAAATCTGTTCGGCCAGCGTGCTGACCAACTCATCAATGCCTGGGCCATACGGCATGGAAGTCTTGTTACTGAACACAGGAAATGCAGGAGACTTCAAATTGATCTGTCGCAAAGCCTGCGCAAAGGACACGCTTGCGCCGCTCAATTGAGGTGAGTGAAACGCACAGGCCGTGGCGATTGGCTTGCAGGCCAGTCCATTGGCCTTCAAGTGCTGCAAGGCTGCATCCATGGCTGCGGTGGGCCCGGATATCACCACTTGCGAAGGGCTGTTTTGGTTGGCCATCACCACACCCTCAAAATCTTCAAGCAAGGCGCCAATCGTCAACCGATCAGAAGACACGGCGGCCATGTAGCCGGGGTCGTCGCCCACTGCATCCAGAATGGACAGGGCACGCTGGCGCGACAGGCTCAGCAGAGCGGCGGGGTCAATGGCACCGGCAGCAGCCAGCGCAGGCAATTCACCGTAACTGTGGCCCGCAGCCATTGCAGGCTTCAATCCAAAACGGTTCAGCCATTCGTACAGCGCCCACTCCACCGCGCCCAATGCAGGCTGCGCCACGCGTGTGTCGGTCACCGCTGTTTGCTGGCCAAGCTGTACAACGTCATCATGTGCCTTGGCCGGGAAAACCAATGCGGCCAATTCAGGGTGTTGCGCAAATACAGCCTGCAAACCGGGGAAATAAACAAACAGGTCACGCAGCATGCCGGGGTGCTGGCTGCCCTGCCCTGAAAACAGGAATGCCGTGCGCGTGCTGCGTTGGGGCTTGCCCAATTGCACAGCCCTGTCCACCTGGCCGGCCTGCAAATTGTTGATCATGGCTTTCAGTGATTCTGTGCTGTGGGCAATCCAGGCAAACTGCACATCGCCTTTGCCTGCCTGCCACAATGTGCAGGCCAGGTCTGCAAGACGTGCTGGTTTTTGATTGGCCTCAAGCCAGCTCGACAACTTGCGAATGTGTTGAAGGGCCTCTTCGGGCGAATGGCCACGAACCACAAACAACTCGCAAGGCCAGTCGCTGGCACCATGGTGCGGGCTGTGTTGAGCCCCCTGCCCATTCCATTCCGACAACACCGCATGGAAATTGGCACCACCAAAACCGAAGGCGCTGACCGCAGCGCGACGGGTGTGGCTGCTGAACCAGGGCAAGGGTTTTTCAGTGAATTTGAAGGGGCTGGTGTCTGCCTGGTAACCGGGGTTGGGCTGCGCCACATGCAAGGTACCGGGCAACACTTTGTGGTGCAGGGCTTTTGTAATCTTGATCAAACCGGCAATGCCGGCTGCGCACTTGGTGTGACCAATCTGACTTTTCACCGAGCCCAACACGGCTTGATTCGCCACGCCACCACCGGCCACAAACACCTCGGTCAAGGTGGACAATTCCGTGCGGTCGCCCACCACCGTGCCGGTGCCATGCGCTTCCACCAAACCCACCTCGGCAGGCAACACGCCCGCCTGCAGGTAAGCGCGTTCCAGCGCACGCTTCTGGCCTTCCTTGCGCGGCGCAGTCAGGCCCAGGCCCTTGCCATCGCTTGAACCGGCAATGCCGTCAATCACTGCGTAAATGCGGTCCTGGTCGGCCAGCGCATCAGACAGCCGCTTGAGCACCACCACACCCACACCCTCACCCAGCGCAATGCCATCGGCCTGCGCATCGAAAGAACGGCATCGCCCTTTGGGCGACAGTGCACCCACAGACGTGAACATCAGGTAATCGCTGATGCCATTGTGAAAATCTGCACCACCTGCCAAAGCCATTTCACTGCTTCCGTTTCGCAATTCCTTCACAGCCAGTTCAATGGCCGTGAGTGAACTGGCACAGGCCGAAGTGACTGCGTAATTCACCCCACCCAAACCGAGTCGGTTGGCAATTCGCCCGGAAATCACGTTGACCAGCATGCCTGGGAATGAGTCTTCGGTCAGCGGAGGCAAAGCCTTGTCCAGTTCCTCAGGCAAGTCGCCCGCATACTGTTGCCACAGGTTTCTGAATGTGTACTGGTTGGCCAGGTCCATGCCCGCTTCCGCACCGAAAATGACGGCGGTTTTTTCGCGGTTGAACCACTTGTTCGCATAGCCCGCATCGGCCAGTGCATCCTTCGCCACCTTCAGCGAGAGCAGTTGAACTGTTTCAACGGATGGAATCGTGGAGGGTGGAATACCAAACTCGAGCGGATCAAACGCAACCGGGTCAATAAAACCACCCCACTTGCTGACGCTCTTGTTGGGTTCAGCATGTTCCCCTGCGTAATACTGCGCCACGGACCAACGGTCTTGAGGCACTTCGCCCACCAGGTCTTTGCCCTGCAACACATTGCTCCAGAACGACTCCAGGTTTTCCGAACCAGGGTAAATACAGGACATCCCCACAATGGCAATGGGCTCGGGTACATCTTCATCCGCCACCGAGGAGCTTGATACCTGCCCCAACCATTGCACAGCCACCTCACTCACATCGCGGTGCAATTGTTCTACGGAGCGCAAACTGTTCTGAAGGGCAGCCACCTGCCCGATCATGTACATGCCTTCGTCCAACTGCTGCTGCAAAGGCACTTCGACTATTTCACCGTTGATTCGGTCTTGCCCCTTGGTGGCAATTCGCAACCGGCCCACAGTCATGGATTCCAGTTGGGCCCAAGCCGCTTTGGTGTCCACCCCCGCTTGCGACAGACGTTCTTTCTCACGGTTGAACAAATCAATAAAACCGGAAGGCAAACAACGAATGGCATGCCCGGGCGCGGTTTCAATCAAGGCAGTTTCCTGACCTACCAGGGTTTGGCGCTGAAACTCTTCCAGAACCGCGCCATACTGCACAGCCTCGGGCGTGGTGATGTAGGCCGTGCCCATCAACACACCCACCTTGGCACCACGGGCGGCAAGTGGCGCAGTCAATACCGACACCATCGCAGCCGACACTTCGTCGTGAATGCCACCGGCAAACAGCACATGCAGAGTCGTCAAATCGTCTTGTTCCAGCATGCGGCTGACCGCCTGCTCCCACAACACGAAGCTGTAACGCGGGCCAACATGCCCACCACATTCACGGCCTTCGAACACAAAATGGCGTGCACCTTCCTTGAGGAACAAGTCAAGCAAGCCAGGCGACGGCACATGAAGGTAAGCCGGAATACCGCGTTTCGTGAACGCTTCAGCCTGCGCAGGCCTGCCCCCGGCAATCAACACTGCCGATGGCTTGAATTCTTCCAGCAAAGCCAGTTGTGGCTCAAGAATGGCAGGGTCTGCAAAACCCAACACACCGACCCCCCAAGGCAGGTTGCCCACCTGGTTGGCAGTTTCTTCAAGCAGCTTGCGACTGCTTGCAGCATTCAACAAAGACAGGGCAAGAAAAGGAAGACCACCGGCGCGGGCTACGGCATGTGCGAATTCGGGGGTATCGCTGACCCGCGTCATCGGGCCTTGGGCAACCGGGAAACGCACCCCATGGCTTTGCGCCCAGGCGTTTCCAGGTTTCAAAACCTCAAGCGATTGGGCCTGTCGAAGCTGGGCGCGAATGGCCTGCTGAAGGCCGGAAAACAGTTCGGCAACCGAAGAGAATCGCTTGGCCATTTGGCCAGCAAAAGCGACATCCTGACCCACGGCCCAAACGCGCGTGTCGTCGTTGGTGTTGGACATGCGCAGCTCCAGCGCATTCAGGTCAAGCTGCTCAATACCCGCAAGAAACTTTGGATTAGGCACCCAGACATTGGACTGGCCAGCCAGTGTTCTGACCTCGCTGCCATCGGCATTGAGCAACTTCTGTTTGAATGTGTCAGGCAAGGAACATTCAGGCATTGCAGCCAGCGCTGCATCCACAACCACGCCCGCTGCGCCAGCCGCCATTGCGGCAGGTGCCGTGTAAAAACCGATACCACCCTGTGCCAGCACGGGAATCTTTTTACCGGTAGTTTTTTGCTCAAGTTTCAGCTTCAACACACGCTGAAGCAGCACAAAAGTACTTTCCTGACCCACGCGGCCTGCGCACTCCTGACCCTTGACGATCAGGGCACTGGCACCGGCATCCATGGCCTGCATTGCACTGGCCAGTGAGGTCACCTGATGCAACACCAAATTGGGGATTGAAGCGCCCAAGACGCTTGCGCCTTCACCAAGCATCAGAAAATCAACGCTGCCCTGCAAGCCTGCCGGCCAATCCAGCGTCACACCTTCCGGAATGCGAAGACCCAAGGGGGTTTTGTAACGCCGGGCCGTCTGCGCCAGGTTTGGCAACGCTTCAAAAACCCCTTGCCACAACTCGCGATTGCGGCCCAAGTCGATGGCTGCGGGAATTCTGCTGCGCAGAAGAGCCGCCGCCAAACGCAAATCTGGCGTTTCAAACGGAGTCAGTGAAAGGAAGTTGAATGGAAACCCATCACGCAGCAGCGTGGTTTCAGCATTGGACATAGTCAATTTAACCCGAATAACTTGATGTAAATTTTAGATTAGAAGTGTGACAGGTTTTATAATTTGAGATACTGCTGAAACTAAATTCTATCGGTAAATTAACCAACATGATCGGACAAATTTGCACTAATTATAGAAGATTTGCTCAATGACTGTTTAATTGTGGATACATTGAGTGTCATGATTTCTCTGTTATTCTCTCGAAGATAAACATTTTATTTAGTTTTTTTACATGATTCATCTGCGAGTTTGCGCATGCCTGATCCTGGCGACCTTGTCGCCTGCCGCACAGGCCTTGTCTTTGCTGGAAGCTGTCAAGCTGGCCGAGTTGAAAGACCCGGCCCATGCATCCATCAAGGCCAATCTCGCTGCCGCAAAGCTGGGGCCGGATGTCGCACGCGCAGGCTTGTTGCCGCAAGTTTTGGTGACAGCCAATGTGGCCAACAACAAGTTGGAGCAAGACCGCACCACCTTGAATGGCGGCTTGATCACCTTGGGCGGCACCACCGATTACGATTCAAACGATGTCACCGCCCGCATCATCCAGCCCCTGTTTGACCTGTCTGCCTACCGGCAGTACGAGACCTCCCTGCTGCAAAAATCAAGAGATGAAGCACTCGCGGTAGATCAAGTGCAGCGCTTTCGCATGCAGGTTGTGTCGGCTTACATTGATGTATTGCGGGCTGAAGCCGCATTGAAGTTGGCCGAGAGCCGTGAGCAAACGCTGAACAAACGCCTGGAAGATGCAAAGATTCGTTTCAGGCTGGGCACTTTGCCCAAACTGGACCTGCTGGAAACACAGGCCCAGTTCGATCAAACCCGAAGCCAGCGGCTGACAGCCCAGAACGCCCTGGAAACCAGCAAGAATGTGTTGGCCAGCAAGGTGGGTACCCAGCAAATCACCTTGCCCCCCTTGAAAACCAACTTGCCTCTGATTCCTTTTGTACCCATCGACCAGGCCGCATGGAAAGCATTGGCCAAGGAAAGAAGCCCTTCCCTTCTGGCCAGTCGACTTGATATTGAAGTGGCGGAAAAAGAACGCAGCACTGTGCAGGCGGGCTACCTGCCGCAAGTGAACGCAGTGGCCTCCGTGAGCCAGCGCGATGTATCCGGAGGAGACAACCTGGCCATCAGCCTGAACAGCGGCCGAACCGAACAGGTCGGCGTGGAGTTGCGCTGGGAATTGTTTGGTGGCGGCAGAACAACGAACAGGGCCAAGCAACTGGCCCAACGCAACGACGCATTGCGGGAAGACCTTCGGACCGGAGAAATCAACCTGAGCAACCGGGTTGGCAATCTGTTCACTACCGCACAGAATGACGCACAACGGGTCAAGGCCAACAGCAGCGCAGTGGCTTCTGCCAATGCATCACGCAACGCGATTGAAGTGGGTTACAAGTTGGGCACCCACACCATTCTTGAATTGTTGGCTGCAGAAAACAGGCTTCAAAGCGCCAGGCAGGAACAGGACAACGCCTACTTCGACTACCTTCAGAACAGCCTGAACCTTCATGCCAGCTCAGGCGTTCTTTACTACAGCATTCTTGCGCGATACAGCAATGTGTTTGCACAAACGCCTTCAGCAAACACTAACCCGAAATAAAACAGCGACCGCAGGGCCGCAGGCCTGCCTATGCGGCCAATGTCAACTGCACAGGCACCCCGTTAAGGGCCGCATTGCCGCTTGGCTCGTCGAGCCATTGCTCGTCGGTCAGGTCATTGCAACTGACACCCGCATGTGAACTGGCCACCCGTAGCTGCACGCCCGGTTTGTCGTGCCCCCAACCGTGGGGAATACTGACCACGCCTGGCATTACTTCATCCGATATTTCTACTGGAATGGTAATGTTCCCCACTCGGCTGCTGACACGCACCATGTCTCCTTCCGCAAACTGCAAGCGGCTTGCATCGTGCGGATTCAGCATCACAGTGCACCTGTTTTTGCCTTTGACCAGTCGCTCGGAATTGTGCATCCAGGAATTGTTGCTGCGAATGTGCCTGCGACCAATCAGGATCAGCGAATCGCTGGCTGAACCGCCCGCCCGAATCAGTCCATTGACATAACTTGCTGTGGCGACCAGCACCTCGGCAGGTGCGGCTTGAATGATTTTATTGGGTGTTTGCAAACGCTGCGGAAAACTTGGCTTCAACGGGCCCAGGTCAATCCCTTCGGGGTGCTGCTTAAGCTTCTCCAGGCTCAACTTGTGTTCGCTGTTCATGCCAAATGGGCCCATCTGCAACCCCATGTCCAGAATCATCTGCGGAGGCATGGACGGGCGTGCCGGTTTGCCCAGCTTGGCTGAATAACAGGCAGCCAATTTGTCCATCAACTCCCAGTCGTGCAGGGCACCCTCGGGTTTCGGCAAGGTTGCAGCACTGTACTTGGCCTGATTGCGCACACCAAAAATATTGAAAATCAAATCATAGTGGTCGTGCTCAAGCGGTGCCGTGCTGGGCAAAATCACATCGGCATGCCGGTTGGTTTCATTAATGTACAAATCCACCGACACCATGAATTCCAGCCCGCCAATGGCCTTGTCCAATTGCTGCCCATTGGGGGTAGACAACACAGGGTTGCCCGCCAGGGTCACCAAGGCCTTGATCTGCCCTTCCCCTTCAACCAGCATTTCTTCGGCCATCACTGCACTGGGAAACTCGCCCAGTGCCTCGGGCTTGTTGCTCACCCGGCTGTGCCAGCGGGCATAACTTCCGGGCTTGCTGTTCGGTGCTGCAATCAGGTCCAGGGCCGGGTGGGTCACCAGCGTGCCACCTTCCTTGTCCGTATTGCCTGTAATCAGGTTCAGCAAATTGATTGCCCACTGGGCCAAAGTGCCGTGGCGCTGCGTGCAGGCACCCATGCGGCCATAGGCCACAGCCTTGTCTGCCTTGGCAAAATCACGGGCAATTTGGCGAATGGTGTCGGCGGGTATACCGCACTCGGCTTGTGCCACTTCAGGTGTTACCTTTGAAATCGCATCCAGTGCCTGCTGCACACCTTCGGTGAAAGTCGCAAGCCTGTCCATGCGAACCAGGCCTTCCGCAACAACGGTGTTGATCAGGGCAAACAGAAAGGCTGCATCACCCGCCGGCTTGATGAAATGGTGCTCATCCGCCACTTGGGCTGTTTCTGTTCTGCGCGGGTCAACCACCACCAGTTTTCCACCACGCGCCTGCAAGGCCTTGATGCGCTTGGCCACGTCGGGCACAGTCATCAGGCTGCCGTTGGATGCAATCGGGTTGGCGCCCAGCATCAGGAAATAATCCGTGTGGTCAATGTCGGGTATCGTGATCAGCAATTGGTGCCCGAACATCCAGTAGGCCAGCAATTGCATTGGCAACTGGTCTACCGAAGTGGCCGAAAACCGGTTGCGGGTTTTAAGCAAACCCAGAAAATTTGCGCTGTGGGTCATCAAGCCCCAGTTGTGCACATTCGGGTTGCCTTGGTACACACCCACGGCATTGTTGCCATACTTTTGCTGCACATTGAACAAGCCTTCACAGGCCAGTTCAATGGCATCTTCCCAAGTGGTTTGTACCCATTGACCATCTACCTTTTTGACCGGCATGGTGAGGCGGTCCGGGTCTTCCTGAATGTCTTTCAACGCCACCGCCTTGGGGCAAATGTGTCCACGGCTGAAGGGGTCTTGCTCATCGCCCTTGATGGATATGACCTGGTCATTTTCCACTTCAATTTTCAGGCCACAAATGGCTTCACACAAATGGCAGGCACGGCGGTGAGTGTTCAAGGTTGTCTCCTCTCTTCTACTTTTTATTTGCTGCCAATGTTTTCCACGGCCTGCTTCATGGGTTCATCATGCTCAGCCAAGCGCTGGGTAGTCTCGGGCCAGGCATACGGATTCAACTTGCGGCGTGTACTTTCCTGTTCACCCAAACGCCCCAGTGCTTCCAGTGCTGCGCGAATGCGAGCTGGCCCGACAAACACATCGTCTTGCAATACGCTATCGCCATTCACATAGCGGGCATTGCGTACAGCAGACGGAAAAGCTTGTTGTGAACCACCCTTACCTGCAGAAGCATAATTGACCCAATACCACTGCGCCTCGTAGCTTTGAGAAAACAGTTCGCTGTCCTGCACAGGCGATCCAAAACTTGCTTTGGTCGATTCTTTGCGCAAAGCACTTTCCGCCCAACGGGCCATACCTTCCAGAAACCACGCACGCTTGAACGGCGTGTAACCGTACTGCACCAGGTGGAACCATTCATGGGCAGGCGACAAATTACGCGCGCTCAGCTTGTTGGACAAATTGATCAGCAAAACGCAATCACCCTGCCTGTTCTGCTGCGCATCGTCAAAGGCCAAACCATTGCCTGTCATGTCCAGGAACTGCACAAGCACCAACTCAGAATCCTGGCTTTTGTAACGCGGCTGTTTCAGGGGATCAATAAAATTGAAACTTGTAAACAGGGCCCTCGTGGTTTCAAGCTGAATGGCCACATCTTCAACCAGGTCGGGAATCTTGTTCTTGTTAATGTCAACAGTGTCGGCAAGCGCGTTGGCGCCGGTCAACTCGTATTGCAGCAAAAAACTGCCGCGGCGGTATTCCTTCGAAAGCTCTTGGGGCAGCTTTCTGCAACTTGAAGAAGCAAAAGCAGAATTCGCAAGCAAGGGCAGCAGGCAAGCCACCCCGATTTTCAGAAAACGACGAGAAATCATTTGCACAAATGTTCCATTCCAAACCGGAAACGCGCCCCGGTGTATTGTTCAATTTCGGCGATGGCCAAACAGGGGTTTTCCCCCCGCTCCATCAAGTGCTCCGCAGCGTAATCATTCGCACGGCTTTCAACTTCATTTAAAAATGTCTTGAATTCAGGGTCCTCGCCATATGCACCCAGAAGGGTCATGAAGGCGTTGTTCATCAACTCCGTGTCCCGTGCATTGGCCTGGTGGATCTGTTTCAACAGGTCATAGCCCCGGCGCGGGTCGTCGTATTTCAAGTGCACCAGTTCATGCACAAACACATAGCGCAAGGCCGGTTCGCTCAAGCCTTCCGAAAAAGCCTCGTCGATAATGATCTGGCTTTTGCCCTTGGCAAATGCAAACAGGGGGCTGCTTTGAAAACCCATGCGGGAATATGGCACCTGGTATTGCACTCGCAACTCTTCAAACAGGTTCAAGGTTTCAGAAAAGTCTCGCTTCGTGGGCGTGCTGCAACTGCCTGCCAAAGGAAGCAGCACAAGCAGTAAAAATTTCCGAAACAATGTCAATGGCATATTACTGTACGAATCATTTTCTGCCGCGGAACAACTTGCCTGGCAAGCCGCCGATAACGGAAATGGGTTTCAGAAATCCGATGGAATGGGTCACGTCATCGACCTGTCGCTGAATCTGTCCAATCTGGATTTCGAATGAGTGCACATGCTCGCTGATGCCATCCACCTTGGAATTCAAATTGTCCACCTGCTGTGGAATGCGGTCCATGCGTTGCACAGTTTCCATGATGCGGTACGCCATCACCAGGAATTCCAGTGCGGCCCGGGTTACAGCGAAGGCAATCAACAGCCCGAAAGGCGTGATAGCCAGGGTAGCCAGGCCAGCCAGGCTTGAAAACCAGAATGCCACCGCATTCAAAGCCACGAAAAACCCAAGAATGCCCAAGAGCAGCAGCGCATAAAACACCGGCAGCAACTGCATGGACAGGTATTGATTGAAGCGGAAATCGATCAAGCCTTTGCCGAAATTGTGAAAACCCCTGACAAAACCTGATGTGGCGGGTGTCTGCGCACTCATAAACTGTCTCCGATTTATCTTTTTATTGATTTATTCGCCTAGTGTACATGCACCGGTGCAGGTGATTTCAACAGGACAGGAACTTCATTCCAGATACCCCCTCCAGATTTTTGCGTTACACTGCCTGCCCTTTCCCAACTCGACCGGAACCCTGCCATGTGGTTTAAAAACCTGTTCATCTTTCGCCTCACCAAATGGGAAGAAACCCCCGAGTCGCTGGAAGACAAACTGGCCAAGCAAGCCCTGCAAGCCTGCGGCGGCATGGACCTGCAAACCCGCGGCTGGATATCTCCCAAAGCCGAAGGCGAACCTTTTGTGCACAAAACAGGCAAGCAACTGCTGATTTCGCTGGGTCTGGAGAAAAAGCTGCTGCCCGCCACCGTCATCAACCAGTTCACCAAGGCACGCGCTTTGGAAATTGAAGAGCGCGAAGGCTACAAGCCCGGTCGCAAGCAGATGAAGGAAATCAAGGAAGGCGTGACAGACGAACTGCTGCCCCGCGCTTTTGCCATTCGCAGCCGCATCAATGCCTGGATCGACACCGAAGGCAACTGGCTTGTGGTCGACGCCGCCAGCCCGGCCAAGGCCGATGAACTGGTGGGCATGCTATTGAAATCGGTCGACGGCATCAGCATGACTCTGATTAAAACCAAAGTGTCGCCGGTTGTGGCCATGACAGCCTGGCTGTCAGAAAACGACAACCCGCCCCCCTTTACCGTGGACCAGGATTGCGAACTGAAAAGCCGCGGCGAACAGGCCGCCACGGTGCGCTATGTGAAGCACACCCTGGAATCGGATGAAATTGCACGCCACATCAAGGGCGGCAAAGACGTCACCAAGCTGGCCATGACCTGGGCTGACAAGGTTTCTTTTGTGTTGCATGAAAACCTGCAAGTGAAACGCGTGGCCCCATTGGACGTGATCAAGGAACAGGCCGCCACCAGTGCAGACGACGACGCGTTTGACACCGATTTCGCCCTGATGAGCGGCGAGTTGCGCAAGCTGCTGCCCGCACTGATCGACATCCTCGGCGGCGAACTGACTACATCCACGCAGTAAATTGTCAATTTGTGTCACAACGAAAAGCTGGTTTTCGTTGTGGCACCGCCTCAACAATCACGAACTATTATTAAATATTTAAATTGGGGTTCTGTCTCGGGGAAAGTATCAGTATGATTCATGCATCCTTTGAACCACTGGTTAAAACCAACCTTCAATGACCACTCGCGTTGACCCCAATAGCCCCTACAACTGGCCCGGTGTAATTACTCTCTTCGGAACTTCGATTGCAGCCCTAGTCGCCATTCCCCTGTACGCCTGGTTTAACGACTTCAGCACAGCAGCCTGGGTGTCTTTTGTAGTATTGGCGATTGCCAACGGCATGGCCATCACCGCGGGCTACCACCGCCTTTGGGCGCACCGCACCTATGAAGCCCACTGGACAGTGCGCTTTGTATTGATGTTTTTCGGCACCATGGCGGTTCAAAACAGCGTGTTGGTGTGGGCCTCGGGCCACCGTACCCACCACCGCCACGTGGACGACACCGAGCACGATCCCTATTCAGCGAAGCGCGGTTTCTGGTTTTCGCACATGGGCTGGATGTTGCGCAAATATGAATCCGGCAAGGAAGACTTCAGCAACGCACCCGACTTGCTGAAAGACCCCATGGTCATGTTCCAGCACAAGCACTACACGGTATTGGCGCTGGGCACCAACTTCATCCTGCCCGTCATTATTGGCTTCATGGTGGGTGACGTGTGGGGTGTTGTACTGCTGGGCGGCCTGATGCGCCTTGTTTGGTCGCACCAAACCACGTTTTTCATCAACTCGCTGGCGCACATCTGGGGCCGCCGCCCCTACACCGATGAAAACACCGCGCGCGACAACGACATTCTGGCCGTATTCACTTATGGTGAGGGTTATCACAACTACCACCACCTGTTCCAGTACGACTATCGCAACGGCATCAAGTGGTTTCATATCGACCCCACCAAGTGGCTGATCGCAGGTTTGTCCTTCGTGGGCCTGACCAAGAATCTGAAGCGCTGCGACACTTTCGCCATTGAAAAAGCACGCATTGCCATGCAGTTCAAGCGTGCCGAGCAAAAAATGCAAGCGCACCCAACTGCCATGCAAGCGCAGATGGAAGCGATGAAAGTACGCCTGGCGCAGGAATACGAGCACTACAGCAAGGCCTTGCAAGACTGGGCCAAGCTGAAAGAAGCCTGGTACAACGACACCAAGAACGCCCTGAAAAGCGGCGAAACCCTTGCAGCCTACAAGCTAAAGTTCAAAGCGATGGAAGTGGAAATGCGCCTGCAGCGCAAGCGCCTGCAGGCACTGGTCAGCCAGGTGAAAAAGCCCTCATTTGCATAAAACCAGTTGCTTAAACCCACCGGGCCAGCGTAACTGCTACTGCTGACCCGGTTGAAATGGCACCCACCCAAAGCCTGGCCATCAAACCGCCGGGCTTTGTTGTTTTTGAAGCCGCTTCATCGCGGTGCGCGCATTCATCCAGCTGGTACTCAATCAACTGCGCCCTCAACTCTGGATGCGTGCCCACCACATTCAGCTTTTCAATCTGTTCCTGGTAATGCAGGTTCACGAAGCTTTCAACAGCAGCAATGGTGCGGTACACCGCCTGTTTGCCAAACAGCGCAGGCAGCACCCCAGTCATGAAACCGGCGATGCGCCAGGGCACCAGCAGCCAACTGCGGCGAAACAGGGGCAACAACTGGTTCATGGCCTGCAAATGGCGTTGCTCGGTCTGCAAGTGTTCCGTGGCAAAAGCACGAATTTCAGCATCGCGCGACACTGCCAGAATGCCCCTGTAAATCCACACCGCCCCGGTTTCCCCGGCGTGGTCTGTGCGAATGTCGGCCACAAGCGTGGCAGGCAGGTGACTGGTATCAAATTTCAGGATGAACCGCTGCAACACCGGGCGAACTGGCAAAAAACCGCGATATGCCCTTTCCATGCACCACAGCATGCCCGGCACCTTGGCCAGCGAAGCCAACACCCGCCAGCCCGGCAATTGCGACCACACATGCACAAAGGCCTCTGCACCGCTGAGCAATTCACCAGCGGCTGTACGCGTGTGAAAACGCGCCATCAATTGGTCTTTGGTTTGGCCCGCGGGCAAGGGTGTCAGCGGATCCGACACGTCAACCCAGTCAATGGGCTGATCAGGTTTGATGTTCTGGTACACCGCAATTTCGCGGCGGCACATGGGACATGAGCCGTCGAAATACACCTGAACACATTGGGATTGTTGGTCTTCTACTGCCATGACCGTACTGCCTTGTTTGAAACTGCTTTGGATGAAAAACCGGGTAGCGTGAACGCTTTCTCCCGCATTTAACCCAGTTTAACCGTGTACTTCACACCATTGAACTCGATCACATCCCCACCCACAATTTTCTTGCGCTTCTGGGTTTCCACTGCGCCGTTGACACGCACATGGCCATCGGCAATCACGTTTTTTGCTTCACCGCCACTGGACAACCAACCCTGAAATTTCAGGATTTTGTACAGCTCCACGGGCTCTTTGTTGATGATGACTTCGTTCATGTTAATTTGTATCCTGACCTGTTGAAAGGTTTGTATTTATACGCTGACCACTGGCCGAACAGCCGCCTTGCTGGCCTGCTTTGCGTGCCAAAGGTCATATTGAAGCTGCTGTTGAAGCCAAACTTCCGGATTGCCACCAAGCCACTGCGCCAAGCGAATGGCCATGTCTGCACTGATGGCGGCCTTCCCGTTGATCATTCTGGAAAACGCGACGCGAGAAACTCCAAGTTGCAGTGCTGCATCGGTGACTGAAACTCCAAGTGAAGGCAACACATCCAGCTTGATTGTGAGACCCGGGTGAGGCGGGTTGTGCATATTACTCATAATTAATTAAACCTGCCTGATTTAGTGATAATCCTGATAATTCACAATTTCCGCGTGACCACATTCAAATTTGAAAGTTAAACGCCAATTGCCGCTAACCCAAACCGACCAATGATCTTTTAGGCTGCCTGAAAGACGATGTAGTTTCCATCCCGGAATATCCATGTCTTTGGCAGACACTGCAGCGTCAAGTCGAAACAACTGGCGTCGAAGCTTTTCACTGTGATCAGGATTAATACCGCGTTGGCTACCTGTCCGAAAAAACTTTTCGAGACCTTTGTGAGCAAAACTTTTGATCATGGATTGTATCTTGTATCGCATCAGGATACAAATTATTTGAAGAACTGTATTGTGCGCAAGCAAACCTAAAGCACAAAACGTCTCACACCATCTAGATCACCCGTTCAGCATCCACCCCGCCGCTTTCTCGGCAATCATCAGGGTCGGGCTGTTGGTGTTGCCGCTGGTGATGGTGGGCATCACGCTGGCGTCGGCAATTCTCAACCCATTCACACCCAACACCCGCAGGCGGGAATCCACCACGGCCATTGGGTCGCTGGCCTTCCCCATTTTGGCTGTACCCACCGGGTGGAAAATCGTGGTGGCAATGTCACCCGCCAAGCGCACCAGTTCCTCATCGGTCTGGAATTCCACCCCGGGCTTGAATTCCTGCGGCTTGTATTTCGCAAGCGCAGGCTGGTTTGCAATATTGCGTGTTACACGCAGGGAATCGGCTGCCACCTTGCGGTCTTCATCGGTGCTGAGGTAGTTCGGTGAAATGGCCGGGGCCTGCTCATAACTGCCACTCTTGATGTGCACCGTGCCGCGGCTGGCCGGGTTCAGGTTGCAAACACTGGCCGTGAAGGCATTGAAGCTGTGCAGCGGCTGGCCAAATGCAGGCAGGCTCAAAGGTTGCACATGATATTGAATATTGGGGTACGGGCGGTCGGGGCTGCTCCTGGTGAATGCGCCCAACTGGGATGGGGCCATGCTCATCGGCCCGCTGCGCTTGAACAGGTATTCCATGCCAATCTGGGCCTTGCCCCACCAATTGCTGGCCAAGGTGTTCAGGGTTTTAACCCCGTCCACCTTGAACACAGCGCGAATTTGCAGGTGGTCTTGCAGGTTGGCACCCACACCGGGTTTGTCCAGTTTCACCTCGATACCATGCTGTTGCAGCAAGTCACCCTGCCCTATGCCGCTTAGCTCCAGGATTTGCGGCGTGCCAATGGCACCGGCGCACAGCACTGTTTCACGCGCAGCCTTCACGCTGATTTCCTTGCCAGCCCGCACCACCACTGCACCGGTGCAACGCAATTCGCCGTTGGCTGCTCGTTCAATGTCCAACTTCCTGACCTGCGCATGGGTCCACACCGTCAGGTTGGGTCGCCGCAAAATCGGCTTTAGAAAAGCCTTGGACGTGTTCCACCGCCAGCCGCTGCGCTGGTTCACCTCAAAATATCCCACGCCGAAATTGCTGCCGGTGTTGAAATCATCCGTGGCAGGAATGCCAGCCTGTTGCGCAGCCTGCGAAAACGCTTCCAGCACTTCCCAGCGCAGGCGCTGCTTTTCCACGCGCCATTCGCCATGGCCGCTGTGGTAACGGGCCAGTTGTGACACCTGCCCTTCTGCATCCCCTTGGTCGTAGCGCCAATTGCTTTCATGGGCCAGAAAACTTTTCAGGCAATTGTTCCAGTTCCAGGAATCGTCGCCTGTTTGCTCAGCCCAGCTTTGATAATCACGGGCCTGCCCACGCATGTAGATCATCCCATTGATGCTGGAACACCCACCCAGTGTTTTGCCACGGGGGTAAATCAGCGAACGGCCATTGAGGCCCGCGTCCGCTTCAGTACGAAAGCGCCAATCGGTGCGCGGGTTGTCAATGCAATACAGGTAGCCCACGGGAATGTGGATCCAGTGGTAGTTGTCTTTCCCGCCCGCCTCCAGCAACAGCACGGTATTTTTGGGGTTGGCACTTAAACGGTTGGCCAGCAGGGCCCCGGCTGTGCCTGCCCCCACCACGATGAAATCAAAAGTTTGCATGCTCTCCCCAATCTGATGAATAGATAGTACCTAGGCATCAAATTGCGTGGGTGAACCTGCTGCAGCAATTGAATTGGGGTTTTCCAGAGTTTTGCAAAAAAGTCAAAGATGAAATGACTAACGGCTTGAGCTTGTGACGAATACAATGCCTCAGAACGCACGCCAATTCCATTACAATTGTGGGCTATTGCGCTGCGCAAAGGCAGCCTGCCGTGCGCACGACACAGCCGCGCAAAACCAAAATCACAACAGCTTGAGGTTCAAAATGACAGAACGCACCACCGTGCATGGCTTGAAAGTAGCCACACCTTTGTACAACTTCATCAACAACGACGTGTTGCCCGGTACTGGCATTGATCAGGCTGGCTTCTGGAAAGGCTTCGACGCCATCGTCAACGAACTGGCCCCCAAGAACGCAGCCCTGCTGGCCGAACGCGACCGCATTCAGCTGGAAATGGACGCATGGCACAAGGCCAACCCAGGCCCAATCGCCGACATGGCCGCCTACCAGGAATTCCTGAAAAAAATCGGTTACCTGGTTGAGCAACCCGCCAAGGTACAAGCCACAACCGCCAACGTGGACAGCGAACTGGCCACACAGGCTGGCCCACAATTGGTTGTGCCCATTCTGAATGCACGTTACGCATTGAACGCCGCCAACGCGCGTTGGGGCTCACTGTATGACGCCCTTTACGGCACCGACGTGATTTCCGAAGAAGGTGGTGCAGACCGCGCTGGTGGCTACAACCCAGTGCGCGGCGCAAAAGTCATCGAATTCGCACGCAACTTCTTGGACCAGTCCTTCCCGCTGGAAGGCGCGTCACACAAAGACGCAACAGGCTACTCCATCGTTGGTGGCAAATTGCATGTGGCCCTGAAAAACGGCAGCACCGTGGCCTTGAAAAACCCAGCCCAACTGGTTGGTTTCCAGGGTGACGCAGCAGCCCCCAGCAGCGTATTGCTGGTGAACAACGGTGTTCACGCCGACATCATCATCAACCGCGCAACTGCCATCGGCTCAAGCGACGCAGCCGGTGTGGCCGACGTGGTGCTGGAATCTGCCTTGTCCACAATTCTGGACCTGGAAGACTCTGTTGCCGCAGTGGACGCTGAAGACAAAATCGTGGCCTACAAAAACTGGCTCGGTATTTTGAAAGGCACCCTGAAAGAAGAAGTGACCAAGGGTGGCAAAACATTCACACGTGGCTTGAACGCAGACCGCGTGTACACCGGCGCAAACGGTGAAACAGTGACCATGCATGGCCGCTCCATGCTTTTCCTGCGCAACGTGGGTCACTTGATGACAAACCCCGCCATTCTGTGGGGCGCCGACAACAAGGAAATCCCCGAAGGCATCATGGACGCCATCGTGACCACCACCATCGCCCTGCACGACCTGAAGGGCAAC
>JAIXTE010000106.1 GCA_027484315.1 Burkholderiales bacterium
GGTTGTTGCTCACTGTTTTACTGCTGACCCCCAGACTGGTCGCCACTTGGTCAATTGTTTTGCCTTCCAGCAACAGGCGAACCACATCCACTTCCCGGGGGGTAAGGCCAGTGCTTTGTGTCAAGCTGCTGTTTTCTTCCGGATCTGATCCACGGCCTTCACTGGCGAGATCCTGATTCTGGTTGTGCGTTTCAAAGCTCAAGCCCTGGCTTTCCACGTCGGGGGACACATGGGTTTGTTCATTCATTGCTTTTCTCAAACCCAGAATCAATTCATGTGGATCACTCGACTTCGTGACATAGCCCTTGGCACCCTGTTCCAGCGCTTTGCTGGCCACCACAGGGCTGTCATGCATGGACAGCACCACCAGGGGCAAGCGGGGCCACTTCAGACGCACCCGTTTGATAAGCTCCAAGCCACTTTGCCCCGGCATGCTGATGTCCAGTACCAGCGCGTCACACTGTGTTGTTTTTAAAAGCGCAAAGGCCTCCTCTGCATTGGAGGCCTCCCCGACAACTCGCATGTCGTGTTCAGTGTCAATAAAGCGTTTGTACCCGGATCGCACCGCAGCGTGGTCATCAACCAGAATGATTCGGGATTCAAGTGGCATCGCGTGGTTTCTCCAAGGGGCTTTCTAATGGCAAAAAACAGGTCAGTACAAAAGATTCCTTGTCAGTACTCCAGCGGACTCTGCCATTCAGGTTGCCGATCCGTTCCCGAATGCCGGTCAAACCCAGGGAAGGCGATACCTTTGCAGCTTTTCGCACACCGTCATTTTCGACGATCAGGATGAACTCTGATTTCTCCCGGTCAAACCCGGCAAGCACTTTGACTTTTTTGGCGGTGGAATGTCGGGCCACATTGGTCAGCGCTTCCTGCAATGTCCGGTACAGTGCGATGGGGGCCTCTTTCGGTAGCGGCGGCGTTCCAGGGTCCCAAGCAAAGTCGACGTACCAGCCATGCCGTCGCGCCCAGTTGTCGAGCAAATCCAGTGCGGCATCTCGAAGGGAAACATCCAGAAGCAGATGAGGCTTTAATTCCCTCAGTGAACTGCGCAGCCAACCCATCATTTCCTGCGTTTGGTCATGCACTGCTTGCGCAGCTTCGCGAGTATGAGAATCGGTGCTCTTGACCAAAAAGGCCGAATTCACGGAAATCGACGTCAATGACTGCCCAAAGTAGTCGTGAAGATCCTGGGCAATCGTCTCGCGTTCTTTTTCTTGCGCGTCGATCACATGATTCAGCAGGCGTCGGCTTTTTTGCTGTTCTGCATTCAGGGTTTGGATCAGTTGCAAAACGCTGTCGTGAATACTTTTCAGCTCATCAATCTTGAATGTGGTCTGGCTTGTGGGCAGTTTGTCGGATGCGAAGGTATGGCGTTCCGATTGTTCATAGTCCCCCAGCCATTGCACCAGTTCCTGAAGGGGTTGGTTCAGGGCCGGTTTCAGCGAATACCACACCACAATGCCGCTTCCTGCAGCCATCAACAACAACATCGCGCTGGTCAACAGCAGTTCACGACGTGTTTCACGGCGCTCCTGATTCGCTTTGGCTTCAGCAAGCTGTTGACGAAACAATTCGAACTCCAGGTTGCCCAAGGGTTCAACACGCGACAGTGCGCGGTGCAGGTCGCCAACCATGATTGAAGCGCTGGTGTATTCGGTCTTGACATCCAGCCGGCCCATCATGAACACAACAAGTACGCAGCACAGGGCCCAAAGTCCCAGCCAGGTGAGTAAACGCCGAACCAAAAGCTCGCGAAGCCGCATGGAATGATTACCTTTGAAGAATTGCAACAATGTGCACCAGAAACCAGGTTTGCAACAGGTCCGAATTCATTTTCGGGAAAACTTCCCTGTTCGATTTTGGCAGAATAATTGAAGATGTGATCAAACAAGTCACGTGCTTGCCTGGCCAATCTCCATGGCGCGCAGAGCAGGCAAGCTGCGAGACTTCATAAAACACAGCCAATACCTGCCAAGGGTTTTTTATGTTCATGTACCGTCATCTCTGCATGCGCCGCAGTCTAGTGGCGCTTTCTCTTTATTCTTTGTTCGCGCCTGTACAGGCGCAGCAGCTTCAGGAAGTGCAGGTTATTTCCACCACACCACTGCCGGGTGGCGCCTTGCCGATTGGGCAGGCGCCTTTTAGTGTCAAGAAGTCAGATTCATTGAGGAATGACACCGACCGGGAATCACTTAGCCGTAGCCTGTTTCGCGGCATCAGTGGCGTGCAGGTTACCGACAATCAGGGCAACCCGTATCAGTCAGATGTCACCTACCGCGGGTTTTCCGTAACTCCTTTGTTGGGTACGCCCCCTGGTTTGTCGGTCTATGTGGATGGCGTGCGCCAGAACGAAACATTTGGTGATGTGGTTCGATTTGATGCCATACCCCAATCGGCTTTGAAGGAGGTGACCGTTCTGCCTGGCACCATGCCCCAGTTCGGTTTGAATTCTCTGGGCGGCGCCATTGTCATGCAGACCAAAAGTGGTCGAGACTTTCAAGGGACACAACTGGACGCCGAACTTGGCGACTTTGGTCGAACTCGGTTTGGTTTGCAGAAAGGCTGGATTGACGAGCCGACACAACGCGATTTCTATGTGAACTTCAATTCATTCAAGGAAGATGGCTGGCGAATCATGTCTCCCAGTTCGGTCATCCAACTGTTCGGGAAAATGGGTGTGACCTCGGGCGATACGCAAACCAACTTCAGCCTGTCACTTTATGAGTCCGATTTGAACGGAAACGGTGTAGTGCCACGCAGTCTGTATGAACAGAATCGGGCACAGTCTTTCACCTACGTGGACAATACCCAGAATACGGGCGGGCAGTTTGCTGTGGATTTCACCCGCTTCCTGAAAAGCGGTGCCGAGCTGAGTGCGAACGCATACTATCGCACCTCAAAATCCAGAACATTCAACGGCGATGCCAATGAAAACGAAGATTACCGATTCGGTGTGGCCCCGTTCGAGCCTGACTTGCCGGGCATAGAGGCCAATTTGGGGCCCGGTACCTACAATGTGGCGTGTAGCGCACCCGCAGCGCTGGCCTACGCCCCAGGTACTGTGACTTTTGACGAAAATGATCCCGCAGCAATCGACCCCAACACAGCAGATTGCCCTGGTGCCAACAACCGGGGCGTGTTGAATCAAGACGTAATTGGCTTGGGTTTGCAATATGCCTTTGCTCCGATGGGTGCCCACAAGTTGCTGGTGGGAACCCAGCTTGAGTTTGGCAAATCTGATTTTCGCCGCAGCTATGCGCTTGGGATATTCAATCCTGATCGCACTGTAGGCGAGTTGTATGCGCCAATTGAGCAAGTTAATGTGGAAGCCAGCAATCGACAGTTTGGTATTTATGCTCAAGATGTGTGGGCTGTTGGCGAAAAAACCACCCTGTTGCTAGGTGGGCGCTACAACCATGCGTCTGTCAAAACCACGGATCGCCTCAGCCCTGTGTTGATCAATGTTGAGGGCGAAGCCAGCCCCGGTTTGAACAACGATTACACCTATCAGCGTTTTAATCCCTCGATTGGTTTGTCCTATCAGCCCGCAATTAATTCGACATGGTATGCCAGTGCAGGTACCAGCAACCGTGTGCCGACACCTGTCGAACTGGCTTGCTCCGATCCAGAGTTTCCCTGCTTGTTGCCCAATGCCATGGCGGCAGACCCGTTTCTTGAACAGGTCATTACCACCACGGTGGAAGGCGGGTATCGCACACGTTGGGCGAGTGGCGCCAACCAGTATGGTTTTTCTTTCAATGTATTCAAGGCTGACAACAAGAACGACATTCTGTTTGTAACAGATGGAGCAGGCTCTGGCGGTTTCTTTCAGAATTATGGAAAAACCCGCAGGCAAGGCTTGGAGCTTGATTTTGACTGGGACGTTTCAGCCTGGAACTTTGGTGCAAGTTACCAATACCTCGATGCCACCTTTCAAAGTGCAGCGCGACTGGCCAGTGAAGGCAACAGCAGTGCGGTGGATGTGAACGGAGACCCTGCAGTAGAGGGCGGGTTCATCCAGGTGCAACCCGGCAACAAGATACCAGGTCTAGCCGAGCACAATGTGAAGTTGTCGCTGGGCTATAAAGCGAGTGCGCTCACCACCCTGTTTGTCGACATGCAAGCACAAAGTGAGCAATATGCGCGAGGTAACGAGAACAACCAGCATCAGGCAGGTGTCGTCAACGTTCCAGGTCAAGGGCCGGTTGAATTCAGGGACAATGGAAAAATTCCGGGTTTTGCGGTGTTCAATCTGGGCATGAATCACTCATTGAGCAAAAACCTCACCGTCATTGCCCGGTTGAATAACGTGTTTGACCGAAAGTATTTCAACGGGGCGGTGCTGGGCGGCAATGTATTTGATCGGAATGGTGCGCTTGTTGAAGAGGAGGATGACATCACCTATGAAACTTTCCTCGCACCAGGTACTCCCCGAAATGCGTGGCTTGGCCTGAGTCTCCGGTTCTAGTGGTTTGAGCTGAGGCCTGAATCAGATATGCTCTTGTAGTTGCATTGATTCAGGCCCTGTATTTTTGATGCGCTTTAAATTCCCCACTTTTATTTTTTCAGTCATCCCTGTTTTTCTGACGCTGCCCGCCAGTGCGCAAGGTGAACCATGCTGGCAACAGCACCGTGCCACAGTTCATGAATGGACATGCGCAGGACAAAGCCTGCCTGCTGAAGGGAAGAATTTTGCCTTGTCGATTGTCGTGGTCGATTCACCCAAAGCGCTGCTGGTGATTGATTCAGGTGCAACTGCAGCTGTGGGTGAAAGCGCCGCAAAAGCCATTCGCTCAAAGTTTGGTACCAAGCCGTTTTGGGTACTGAATTCCCAGCCCAAGCCTGAGCATGTACTGGGCAATGTGGGTTTTCGAAATGTATTCAAGGACACTGTTGTCTCAGGCGAATCGTTTGCAAACCGCTTGGTGGCGGGCAAGCGCACAGCAGACCTGATGAAGGCACGTTGCCCGACATGCATCGAGAATTTTTCAGAACGCATGGGCGGTGACTCCGTGAAGGGCACCGAGTCCCTGGTGCCTGAACGCGTATTAAAAACACAGACAGGTCATTTGGGTGTGTTGCAAAGTGATTGGGTGAAGTGGAAATACAGATTGCACAAGGACCTGGAGACTGAAGAAGCACTGGTACTTCGCAACGCAGACTTGAAACTGTGGTGGGTGGGTTCAGCACTGCAAAATCGCGACATACCCGATCTCTACGATGGCAATGTCATTGACCGTGTCAATTTTCTGGGCCGATTGAAAACCCAGTTAAAGTCCGATGAAACAGTACTAACCTCATTCGGTGCTTTAGACGCCGAATGGATTGATCGCAATCTTCATTATTTCGTACAGGTACATCAATCTGTGTTGTATGGGCTTGAGGCAGGCTTCAGCGAAGTGGAACTGATCGAACAAATCAGTGCCGACATTACACGTTTTAAAAATCCTGTTCTGCCTGAAACTGACCCCCGCTCCAATGCCCAAGCGCTTGAAACCCACCAGTTGAACATTCAACGGATATTCCATCAAACCGAGCCGTTTGCGTTTTAAGATCGATGTGGAACGAGGCTTGCTTTTAGCCTCTTGTTGTGCGGTCCAAAACCGCGCACCCCATTCCAGTTGTTTCAAACTGGAACAGGAGAACAACAACAAGGGGATGATTCGCATTGAATACCTACAAAACACACACCCTGTTTTTGCTGTGGTTGTTACTGACCAGCCTGACTGGTTTTGGCCTTTACATGACGTGGGACAAAGGCCTGCTTCAGTGGATTGTATTGACTGACAACACCAGAATTTGCGTGGTGATCATTCTGGCTTTTTTGTTGGGCAGTGGTTTGGCCGGCTGGCGCAGCATTTACCTCAGCTTGCAGTCTCTTTACTTCGATCAATTCAAGCGCGGCCATCGCAGTTTCAATTCAGGCCAATCGATCTGTCACGACTACCTGACTTATTGCGGTAAAAGCCCACACGAAAGCCAGTTAATGGCCGAGGTGATGGCTGAAAAAGCGCGTGGCACGCACCAGGTGGGTTGGTTTGTCACCGGCTTGATGCTGAAGCTGGGCCTGCTTGGCACCGTGGTCGGGTTCACGATCATGTTGGGTAGTCTTGAAGGGCTGGAGCAACTGGACATTTCTGACATCAAAACCCTGATGCAACAAATGACACAAGGCATGGCGGTGGCCATGAACACCACACTGGTCGGTTTGGTTGGCAGTATCTTGTTGAGTATCCAATTGCTTTTGCTGGATCGTCATGCCGACCGCCTGATTGCTGACACGGTTGACTTTGCGCATCGAACTGTCAAGGCGGCCTGAATCGTATGGCTCTTTTCAATCACAAACCGGACTTTGAGCTGGACCCATTCACGGACTTGATCTTCAACGCGCTGTTGATTTTCACATTCCTGTTTTTGATGGCTTTGTTGCTGCTGAATCCCCCGGCCAAAAGCGGAATCATTGACCCCAAGGCCGAATTTCTGGTCACTGTGAGCTGGCCTGACAACGACCCCAACGACATTGATGTGTGGGCTGCCGGGCCGGCCGGTGCGCAGGTGTGGTTCATGCGGCCGCAAGATGGTCTCTTGCACCTGGACCGAGATGACCGTGGTTTGGCCAACGACACGCAGGAAATCGAGGGCAAAACATTTGTAAACCCGTTGAATCAGGAAGTGCTGACCATACGTGGCCGCCCGCCAGGTGAGTACATCATCAACCTGCATTACTACAAAACCGAAAACAAGCTCCCTGTGCCAGTGAATATTTACGTGGCCGAGGTCAACCCGAAGTTGAAAGTGCTGCATTACTCCACGGTGAACATGCAGCAGGAAGGCGACGAAGCCACGGCAGTGCGATTTTCGATCGATGCCAATGGCACGGTGAGCAACATCAACCAACTTGAAAAATCTTTGGTGAAGGCAGACGGCAAATGAATGAAGTGTTAGTGGGTTTGGGCATTGCCTATATTTTCCTCGCAGCCCTGTTGCTGCTGGCCCTGATTTTCGGGCAGATGAAGTGGGTCACCAAGTTGATCCTGATTGTCGTGTCTGTCGGTTTTTACTGGGTCAGTTACATCAACTGGCAAGACGCACAGGGTTGGCCCAGCCAAGCCGAGTTACCCAAGCGTTTTCTGTTTTACGCAGTGGTGGTGGAAGAACCTGACAAGGCGGAAGGCATAGAAGGGCGCCTGTTTGTTTGGGCCAGTGATTTGAGCAATGACAAACCTGCTGACACACCGCGTGCTTATGTGCTGCCGTATGGCAAGGATTTGCATGCCAAGCTCGACGCCGCACAGCGCCAGATGCGCAATGGCAATCTTCAAATTGGTGAAGTGGGGGGCGCCTTGTTCGATCCTCAGGCTGCGCGTGACAACACCCGGATTGCTGACAGGAAAATTGACCTGGAGTTCACGGATCTGCCCGACCCCCAATTGCCGGAGAAATAAGCCATGTTGAAAAAACTGCGTGTGGCCGCACTGGCGCTGACTCTGACTTTGCCCCTCTCATCCTGTTCACTGCTGGGTGACAAGGATTATTTTCCGTTGGAAAGTGGAAGCTCCTGGCGCTACAGCCTGAACAAGGTGATGCCCGACGGCAAAAACAACAAGCAACTGGAAATTCGCACACTGGGTGAAACAGGTTTTCTGTCAGGTGAAAAAGAAATTGAAGGGTTCGTACGCCGCACCTCGGACGGAACAGACTATTTCATCCAGGAACGTGATGATGGTTTTTACCGTGTGGCCAAGCGCCTGGTGGTTGAAACCAAGCCCCAGGTGGACAAGGAAGCCAGGCTGATTCTGCCCAAGGGCCGCAATCTTCGGCTGGGTTACACCTGGACACTGGATACCAGTCCGTATGTGATGCACTGGATGCCTCCGTTTGATCAAGCCAATGCCAGTATCAAGCCGTTTGACATGGTGTATGAAATAGCCGCACTGGATGAAACGGTTGAAACGCCTGCCGGTGTATTCGAGAAATGCGTGCGTGTAGATGGCACGGGCAAGATGGTTTTTTATGCCGATGCCAGCGCGGGTTACCAGGAAATCCTGATCAACCACACCGAGTGGTATGCGCCCGGTGTGGGTTTGGTGAAACTGGAACGGGATGAACCGCTGAACACGTCCATTATGAAAGGCGGAAAAGTGACCATGTCACTGACCCGTTTTTCAAACTGAATGTTGCGCGTTACTTGTTGAACAGGCCTTCAAGCACTTGGTCACAAAAACGTTGGCGTTTTTCACCATTGCCCGTCACGGTGCAATGTTCAATCAACACCTGGTCACCGACCAGGCTGTGTGATTCAACGCGGTCGGCGTAAAGCAGAATTTCCTCCGTGTCCAGGCTGAACTTCGAATCCAGGTCCAGCTGGTTCAGGTCTGGGCGGCGCCAATGCACCGTAAACAGCGGCTGGTTTTGAAACACTTCACCTTTCTGGTTTTTCAATTCGGTCACCGCCTGCACTGACAGGGTGGGGTGGCTGTTGAATTCCTGTGGGTAGAAGCGTTTCATTTCCCGCATGATGTTGTAGGCGTCGGTTGCAAACAGGGTCACGATTCGGTTGCGGGTGACAAAGGTCAGTTGCTCCGAGTTCAAGCCCCGAATTTCCACAATGCTGCCATTGGCCATTTTTTCCATGGAGTCTGGGGCAGGGGCGCTGCAGGCAGCGAGCACTACAGCCAATGAAAGCAAGGCGGTGCGTTGAAATGAACGCATCAGTTGACGCATGGATGTCTCCGGATTTTTATCATTTGTTTGAAGCAGTATAGGCGAGAACCTTGTCAGGCCGCTTATATCTGTCATTACAACTGACTGAGTTCCTTCTCCACATAATGCCCCGCCATGTCCGCCAGCCCTTTGGCCAAATCATCAAATGAAAAACCGGGGTTGGGGTGGTTCAGGTAACGGATCATGGTGGCCATGCCGCTGTTGATGAAAATGTAGGCCATGGTCTGAAGGTTGGTCAGCCTTAAAATCTCCGGGTGCTTGATGGCGTGTTGCACAAACAGGTCAGCGAGGGCCCGGTACACCTGCCCAAAGGGCACATGCTTTTCCATCAAGGCGGATTCCCTGGCGCAGCGCAGGTACAGTTCGTTGTCTTTTCTCAGAAATTCAGCTGTTTGGGCGATCAATTCATACACCGCATCGCGAAGCGAAAGCCGAACAAGGGAGGGGGAGGCAGCCTGAATCAAGGCCACCAGCTCACGGGAAAAGCGCTCCCCCATCGCACCGAAAATGGCTTCCTTATTCTCAAAGTACTCGTAAATTGAACCCACGCCGACCCCGGCACATTCCGCAATCTGCCTTGTTGTGGCGCCTTCCGCCCCATGTTTTGACAGCGCGATGAAGGCACCTTGAACAATGGTTTCCACGGTGTTTAGGGAGCGATTCTGTTTTGGTTTTCTGGCCATATAAAATCCGAATTGAATCCGAACAAACGTTCGTTTTAATATGACATTGTTCAATGTCATGGTCAATGTGTCAAGCGTTGGCCAAGCTCAACCAAGTGAACCAAGGGAATTCAATGTTCGGTAAGAAAATCACCAAGGGTGCCAACGCAGTAGTCACCGGAGCGGGCAGCGGCATTGGCCGGGCCTTCGCCATGGAAATTGTTCGCCGCGGTGGCCGCGTGGTGTGTGCCGACATCAGCCTTGAGCGTGCGCAGGAAACCGTGGACCTGATCATGGACATGGTGGCGGGCAAACTGAAAAACCCCGACCTGGTGTTTGTCGCGCAGGCCTGGGCCGTGAAATGCGATGTCAGCAAACTGAAAGACGTTGAAGCCCTGGCCCTGGAGGCCGAACGTATTTTTGGCGGCACTGACCACGACACAGCGATTGACCTGGTGATCAACAACGCCGGCGTGGGCGCAGGCGGCAAGCCCGTAGGTGAAACAACCATTGACGACTGGAAGTGGACCATTGGCGTGAACCTGTGGGGCGTGATCCACGGCTGCCATGTGTTTGCCCCGCGCTTGCGCAAGAAAGGCGCTGCAAAAAAATGCGGCATCATCAACGTGGCTTCAACTGCAAGCTTCGCTGCTGCGCCCTTGATGAGCGCCTACAACGTCACCAAGGCCGGTGCCTTGGCACTGAGCGAAACCCTGGCCGCTGAAATGGCCGGCACTGGCGTGAATGTCACCGCCCTTTGCCCCACATTCGTCAAAACCAACATCACCAAGGACGGCCGCATCGACGCGGCTTCCAACCAACTTGCCAACAAGCTGATGGAGTGGACCGGCGTGTCCGCCGAGGGCGTGGCGAAAGAAACCCTGAATGCATTGGACAAGGGGCAACTGTATGTATTGCCGCAGCTCGATGCCCGCATGATTTGGCGCATGAAGCGCTTGATGCCCCGCAGCTATGCACGCGGTGCTGGTTTGTTGGCCCGTGTGGCCGCTAAAGCTTTTTAAGGAGTACTGACAAATGCCTCAACTCGATCTGGAAAAAACACTGCGTCGCATCAAGGAAAATCAATGGGCCCTGGCCGACATTGACTGGGATGCACCCGGACGCGAGATGATCACTGAAGAACAGTGGCCCAAGCTGAAAGCTTTCATGGCCGACCTGACCTGGATTGAACACATTGGTGCACGCGGCTTTGCTGCCATGGCCAAGAAGGCGCCCAATGACACGCTGCGCGAAATTTACACCTGGTTTCATGCCGAAGAACAGCGCCACGCGAATGCGGAGTTGGCCTTGATGCAACGCTGGGGCATGCTGGAAGATGGTGAAATTCCCGAGCCAAACATCAACCTGCGATTGACCATTGAGTGGCTGGACAAGTACAGCGATGACATGCCATTGAGCGTGCTGGGCAGTGTGATCCCCATGCTGGAAGTGACGCTGGACGGCGCACTGTGCAAATTTCTGCTGAACGAAGTCAAAGACCCCGTGTGTCACGAAGTATTCAAGAAAATCAATTCCGACGAAGCGCGCCACCTGGGCGTGGACTTCCATGTGCTGGAAATGATGGGTCACGGCCCAATGTACCGCCTGGCGCTGGAATCGATTGCCACTGCAATCAACCCCAAATTGCTGTTGGGCGTGGCCGTGTACTTCCCGTTGCTAAACCGCATGCGCGACAACATCGTAACCATGGGCTTGAAAGAAGAAAAGCTGTATGAAGCCATGGCCAAGTTTGAAAAGTACGGTGGTGAAACACCCGAAGGTCGCCGCAACCCCTGGTATCAGATCATGCGCCTTCATGGCAAGTGGGTGATCGACCGCAAAAACCGCTTCTACCATGCACCCGTGGATGCCGCGGTGAAAGCCTCCAACTACATTCCGAAAAGCTGGCTGCCTGCAGTGCCAAGCTGGGTGAACAAGTTGACCTGGCACACCACGGCCTGATGGAAAGAACGAGAACGGGAAATCAAGATGACAACTAAGAACACCACACGTGCACAGGCATTGAAAGCTGAGCCAAAGTCCAGAACAACGGCCAGAACTTCGGCCACAACATCGGCCACTGCGGGCACAGCCACACGCCGCAAGGCCGCAGAAAAAAGTGGCGAGCATGTGTACGACACCTTGATCATTGGCGCAGGCTTTGCCGGCCTTGGAACAGCCATCAAACTGCGTGAAGCCGGTGTGCACAACATCGCCATTCTGGAACGCGCAGCCGAGGTGGGTGGTACCTGGCGTGACAACCAGTACCCCGGTGCGGCCTGCGATATTCCTTCAAACCTGTACAGCTTTTCTTTTGCGCCCAATCCCAATTGGTCACGCAGCTATTCAGGCAGCAAGGAAATTCTGGGCTATGTACACAGCCTGGTGAATGACTTCGGCCTGGGTAGCCTGATTCAATACCAGCAAAATGTGTCGCGTGTGGAGTTCGAAGAGGCCCAGGGACTCTGGATGATCCACACCGACAATGGCAAGGTGTGGAAAGGCAAAGCTGTCATCATGGCGTCTGGCCCCCTGGCCAACGCCAGTTTCCCGAAAATTCGTGGCCTTGAAAACTACAAGGGCAAGAAAATTCACAGTGCCCAGTGGGACCACGAGTACGACTTCACCGGCAAGCGTGTTGCAGTAATCGGCACGGGTGCCAGTGCAATTCAGATCATTCCTGAACTGGTCAAGAAAGTGGATGTGCTCAAGGTGTTTCAGCGCACACCGGCCTGGGTCATGCCGCGCCCGGATTTCTCCACATCGGATTTGAGCAAGAAGGTGTTTGCAAAACTGCCTTTTACGCAAAAGGCCGTTCGCGAAGCGCTGTACTGGGCGCATGAAAGCATGGCACTGGCCGTGATCTGGAGTTCACCAGTGACTCGCCTGGGCGAGCGTTTGGGCCAGGCGTTTTTGAAATCACAAGTGCCTGATCCCTGGATGCGCCGCCAGTTGAAGCCGGATTACAAGCTGGGCTGCAAGCGGATTCTGGTCAGCAATGACTATTACCCCGCCTTGCAAAAAGAGAACTGCGAACTGATCACCTGGCCAATCGCCAACATCGTGGAGAAGGGCATTCGCACCTCCGAAGGGATTGAACACCGCGTGGATTGCATTGTGTTTGCCACCGGTTTTGATGTACCGAAAAGCGGCACCCCGTATCCAATTCACGGTGTGGGTGGTCGTGAACTGGCCAAGGAATGGCAGCGTGGCGCGCAGGCGTACAAGAGCATCAACGTCAGCGGCTACCCCAACCTGTACATCATGTTTGGCCCGAACAGTGGCCCCGGACACAACTCCGCATTGGTGTACATGGAGCAGCAGATTGCCTATGCAGTCAAAGGCATTCGCACAATTCTGGATTCCAATTTGAAAATGCTGGACGTGAAGCCCGATGTTCAGGCCAAACACAATGCCAACATTCAGAAACGTTTGGCCAAAACCAATTGGAATTCAGGCTGCAAGAGCTGGTACCTGACCGAAGACGGTTTCAACGCCACCATGTTCCCCGGCTTTGCAACGCAGTACGCCGCACAAATGGGCCAGTTCGATTTGAAAGCCTATCGACAAGTGCCGGTTGAAGTGAACGCATAATCATTTTTTGAAAGATCAAGTTGGCGGGGTGTGGTTTCCGCTTTCCTTGAGGGTAGTGCCCCCAACGACTCGTGACGGTCTTGGGGGCTTTTTTGTATCCTTCTGCTGAACCAAGCCATCGCCCATCACAGGTAGCCTCAGCACAAGCAATTTCCGGTACGTTTTCAGTGCATGGTAAGCGTGGCTGATAGGTCGCGCAGCACGTGCATTGGTCTCCAGCCGTCCAACCGCTTCAGGATGAAATTACCCGATGAGCACAAACAACTTTGCCACTCAATCTTCGCCATCTGCAATTCATTGGCCTGACGAATTTCGACCAGGCCGTGCACCCATCCACATCCGCAACGAACTGAATCTGCGCGCCTCGCCCGCTTCGGTTTGGCAGGTGTTAATCAACGCCCAGCGATGGCCCTCATTTTATCCGCAGGCCAGCGAGGTGGATTTAGGCGGCGCAACCACCCTGGAACAAGACTTGAACTTCAGCTGGAAAACCATGGGCCTGCGTATCAACTGCAATGTGCGCGAGTTTGAGCCTGAATCCCGATTGGCCTGGGACGCCAAGGGTGTTGGCACCTGGGCCTACCACGCGTGGCTGATTACACCGACCGCGACTGGTTGCCATGTGCTCACCGAAGAAACCCAGCACGGTTGGCTGTGCCGCTTGGGGCAGTTGATGATGCCCGGTAGCCTGCACATCAAGTGGCACCAGGTGTGGCTGGAAAAGCTGGAACTGGAAGCGCAGTGTCTGGATGCAGGGAAAAATGGCCACTGAATTGGCGTTGTTCGACGACATTTTTATTGCAGGCTCTGCCGTCGCCCTGCTGGGCTGGGCCTTGTTGGCAGTCGCACCGCGCTGGCGTGTGGGCCAACTGTTGGCGTTGACTTTGGTGCCCGCGTTGCTGGCCGCAGCCTACACAGGCCTGGTGCTTGCAGCGTGGCAAACAGCAAATGGCAGTTTCGATTCACTGGCTGAGTTGCGTGTGTTGTTTGAATCGGATGCGTTGCTGCTGGCGGGCTGGCTTCACTACCTTGCCTTCGACCTGTTGATTGGTGGCTGGATAGTGCGCACTGCGCAGCGTGAGGAAATTCCGCATGGGCTGGTGTTGCCTTTGTTGCCCCTGACATTGATGTTCGGCCCGGTTGGGTATCTGCTGTTTTTGGTGCTTCGCCTCGCGTGGCAGCAGGGCGGTGTGTTCTCCTCAGCAGGGTGTGCGACGCAATCCCCTGCCAGGTGGATTATTCAATTGAATTTCCGTTTGCCTACATTCGAACCACGACTGGCCGCCGCAGGTATTGCACTGCTGCTGTTGATGATTCCTACTGCGTTTGCCTTGGTGTTCGACGAGCGCTTGATTCACGGTTCATCCATTTGGGCCAAGCCCATGCGTTTCGAGCTGGGCCTGGGCATATACCTGCTTACCCTGGCATTCTTTCTGCCCTTGGCTGGCAAAGCCTTTGCAGCCACCCGCAAGGGGCGCTTCGTAGTGTGGGGTGCCATGCTGCCGTCCTTCTTTGAATTGGGCTACATCGTGTTTCAGGCCGCGCGGGGCGAGCCATCGCACTTTAATGAAACCGACACCTTCCACTTCGTGATGTTTCAGCTCATGGGTATTGGTGCCCTCACGCTGACTTCTGCCTCTGCTGTACTGGCCTGGGGTTTGTGGCGCAGCCCACAGCCCTTGGTGGGGCCAGCGCTTCGACTTGGCCTGGTGCTGGGGCTGAGCTTGACTTTCATACTGGGTGCAGGCGTTGGCATCGTGATGGCGGGTGGCCCCACCAGCGTAGTGGGCGGTATGCCAGGTCCCGATGATTTGCCTTTGTTGGGTTGGTCGCGCCAGTTTGGAGATTACCGCGTGGCGCATTTTCTGGGGGTACACGCCATGCATGCGATACCCCTTTTCGCGTGGGTTGTTGCCCGCTGGCTTTGGCAAGAACGGCGGTGGCCTGTGGCCGTGTTTGCGTTGCTGTACAGTAGCCTGACGGTTTATGCGCTGGTTCAGGCGTTGCAGGGGCGGCCGGTCTTATAAATTGCCGCGAAATGCCATTTTGTTTCTCATGCTGTACAAATCGCTATTTTTGTATAGAATGAGAAACACTATGCCAGCAAAATTCAATCTTAAAACTCAAACTCCACGCGAGCAATTGCTTGAACTGGGGCAGCAAATCAAACTGCACCGCAAGGCCCACAAGCTAAGCGCAGATGCGGTGGCCACTGCTGCAGGCTTGTCACGTACAACCCTTCATCGCATTGAAGCCGGTGAGCCTTCGGTGGCTGCCGGTGCCTATTGGGCAGCACTGGCGGCATTGGGGTTGCGGTGTGGCATTCTCCGGCCTGTGCGGGTTGAATCAGCAATTCTTCCCATTGAAATTGATCTGGATACCTATCCACAACTGAAGTTGCTGGCCTGGCATGTGCAGGGCACACGAGTCGTCTCGCCCCAGCAGGCTTGGGATATTTACGCGCGCAACTGGCGACACATTGACGAAGCAAACATTTCGCCGGAAGAGGCAGAATTGATTGCGCAATTGCGCCTGCAATTTGAGGGACAAGGCCCCAATGTTTGAACGTGAACATCACCAAGCCATTGAGCAAGCGCTGCGTTTGTTGAATGCAGATTTGTTGAAGCAGTACCAATGCAATTTCGCTGGTGGTATTACCGCTCCAAAGCCTTGAACAACGCTCTTTGCCGATCTGCAGGCCTTCTCTGGCTAATAACACTCGAATCCATCTGGATCCAAACCTTGAGTATTGCCCTGACAAACGTTTCATCACATCAATTACGGGCAAATCTCGATTTGGCATCTTGCGCTCGTAATATAGCCCTGGTCGAGCCACCTCCATCAGCGTGCAGGCACGTCGTTGACCCATCCCACGACCAATCGCGTAATGGGCCTGTTCCAGACGCGCTTGCACGGTCACCACCCTTTCTGTTGATTTCCTTCATCACCTCGATTTCAAGTTCTCGATCCACCAGTAGTTTACGTAGTCGAGCGCTCTCAGCTTCAAGCGTTTTTAGACGTCGAACCTCATCGGTTTCCAAGTCGCCAAATTTCTTGCTCCATGCATAAATTGTCGGTTCGCTCACGCTGTGGCGTTTAGCCACTTCTACTAGGGTGTCTTTATCGGTTTCTCTCAGGATTTGAACAATCTGTTCATCACTGAATCGGGCTCGTTTCATTTCGTCCCTCACTGCGTTGAGAGAGCATTGTCGTTAAGTCACTCCGGATCGAAAAATCCGGGGCGGGTCAATGGTTTTGACTTGAATTCAATCAGTGAAATTGATGACTCGTAGATCTCGGGTTAATATCTGCATATTATATTTATAAAATAAATCTCTGAAAGACAAAATCTGAGTAAAAAGTTAAATATAAAGAATGTATAAAAATTAATTTTATTAAATATTAGAAGGTTTTACATTTCATATTTAATATTTTTTTGAATAAAAAGTTTTCAGATATATTGAGTGTTTTGGAAAATATTTAATTTTACTGTCTATCTATAATTATATTTCCTAGGCGATCCTGTACCAGAATAATGTGTTTGTCGGGTATGGTTACAGTTGTTCCAACGGTGCAGTATTCACGGTTAGAATGAAAAAATGATCTATTAATGTGATTATCTATATCAATAGAAAAATCATTTTCATCGGCTTCTTTTTTTGCAAAATATAAACCCTTTCCAGATCCAGATTCTAATCCGTCTACATTAGAACCATGATAGTTTTTCTCGAATGCTTTTTCATAGTCTTCATCTGTTAGTTTTGGACACTGTCCTTCAAAAATAACTTCCAAATTAGAGTTTCGATAAATTGCTTTAACTTCAATTTCTGTCCCTTTTAGTGCGTACTTCGAGTAATTTTCTACTATGTATGAAAAAATCATCCATGCACTTTCATAACAGCTAATTTTCGTTTGTCCAAGCGAAGAGTATAGAAATTTCATGCCTTTTGTTTTATTCATTCTTTCTATTTTGCAATATGCCTTGTGTACCAAAGAGTGTAATTCAATCTCATTTCTTGATCTTTTAATGTCGCCACGAGTCGTTTCAATCTCAAGTTGCTCAATAAGTGTGAATATTGTTTCTAAATTTACAATAATATTTTTTATGTGTTTATGACAGGCGTTGATATTATGGAGATCAATATTTTTACTTTTAGATGTGTTGTTTAAAAAAACCATTTCTTGATGAAATGTTTTTCTGCATGAATTGAATTCATGTAGAAATTCCTCAAATGACTCGATGCTATCTTGGTTTAATTTCATTAAATAATCTCCGCGAGGCTTTTCGTAATCTCTATTAAATCTCTGCTTTTGTGACCATCATTTTTTATTGATTTTGCAAAATTACTAGATAGCTTTTTTATTTTTAATTTTCTTTTTTCAAGCGATTTTTCAGATAGGGCTATCCTGTATTCATTTTCAATGTCAGTTATTTTTTTTGATTCTATATTTTTATCTTCTAATAAAGCTCTTATTTTTTTCCATCTCCTTTCGCTGTTATACCAAAGTTTAATATGTGTTTTGAAATGTCGAGTGTAGTAGTTTATTGTATCATTTTCATAAGAGTCCGGCTTTTTCATGGAGCCGTCGATTAATGTACTCATTCCAAGCATTTCAAGAGAAAAATTTGTTTTGTCAGAAAATAAAACTAAAAATTGATTTATATTTATTCCGTTTTCAGAAATATCAGCTAATATATTTTCTCCTGTGCCGCTTCCTCCAAATTTGCTTTTTCCTACTCCGTTGTAATCAACATATATTAAATTGTAATTATGGATGGGAAAGTTTAAATATAGATCGTCGATGAATGTTATGTCAAAATCTTGATTCCTAAATATTGTTCTCATTTCGGGAGAGAATATTTCTTTTTCTTTGTCATCTATTATTAGGATTTTGCACTTTTTCTTTTCTTCTTTGTAATCTTTCTGGTTGTCTATTTCATTAAATGTAAGAGGTGTTTTTTTAATTTTTATAATAATGGCAATTATTGTGGCTAATAAGGTTAGTGCGGCTGCTATCAGTTTTAGCGCGCTTTCTAATGTTTCCATTATTTTATCCTGTCTAAATAATTAACTGATTTTTTCATTGGTTTAAAATTTAATTTCTAATTTTATTTATCAATGATTTTGAATTCGATCGTATGAAGTTAATATATAACTTCAGTGCATTTATTGCCGCATCTTTTAGTGTGTCACGCGACCACACCAGTAATACGCTTGGTTCTATTGTGTGCATAGTTCAGTTAATTTTTTTCTTTAGTTCTGGTGCTACAAGTTCAAACTCTCTGAGAAGATCGAACTCGTTTAAAATTATTTTAATTTTATCTTTGTCACATACATTGATTTTTCGATTTCAGTTCAGGACAATTCATCGTTCTGAACATTGGTTTGATTTTCTTTTAATTCAACTTTTTGTGCAAGGGTTAGAAGCATATTAAATTCACTATGGGATAAATCATTGAACGTTTCTGCATGTAGATCCCCATGGTGTACGGAAAAACGTGGTTCAAACCGTTCTAATAAACCTCCAAATACTTGGGTGCCCTTGTAAGCTTTCCTATCAAGTTGAGAGTTAAAAAATAGAGTTTTCTACTGACTGAATAAGCCTCGGCATGTAGATCGAGGGCGGTAAACTGTTCCAAAATTCGTGTGGCCTTTCGTCGTTGTATTCGATGCGCCTCTGATCGTAGATTTTTGCCACTTCCCGCATTTATGCAAATAAATGAGCGTCCAGGGTAATCCCCCCATTTTTAAC
>JAIXTE010000072.1 GCA_027484315.1 Burkholderiales bacterium
CCGGATGCGGGTAAAACCACGCTGACCGAGAAGTTGCTGCTGTTCGCGGGTGCGATCCAGATTGCTGGCAGCGTCAAGGCCCGCAAGGCCAGCCGCCATGCCACATCCGACTGGATGGAGATTGAGAAGCAACGGGGCATTTCCGTGGCCAGTTCGGTGATGCAGATGGAATACCGCGACCAGGTCATCAACCTGCTTGACACACCGGGTCACCAGGACTTTTCGGAAGACACCTATCGGGTTCTCACCGCGGTGGACGCCGCCTTGATGGTGATTGATGCTGCCAACGGTGTTGAGCCTCAAACACTGCGTTTGATTGCAGTTTGTCGCGCGCGAAACACCCCCATCATTACCTTTGTCAACAAGATGGACCGCGAGGTGCGCGACCCGCTGGAGTTGATGGACGAAATTGAAAGCACCTTGGGCATACCGTGTGTTCCATTTGCCTGGCCTGTGGGGCAGGGCAAGCTTTTTCACGGAATTTTTGACATTCGCAAAAACCACATGCGGGTGTTCACGCCGGGTGCCGACCGCCGCCGCGAAGACGACGAAGTCATTTCCGGCGACAACCGTGACTTGCTTAGAAGCCGCTTTGGCGCAGAATTCCAGCAAGCCGAACAGGAAATCGACCTGGTGACCACCGCAGCTCCCAGTTTTGACGCGGACGAGTTTTTGGCGGGTAAACAAACACCGATGTTTTTCGGTTCGGCGGTGAACAACTTTGGTGTGCAGGAAGTGCTGGACGCCCTGGTGGATGTTGCTCCCCACCCAGGCCCGCGCAAAGCCATTGAACGTGAAGTGAAACCAACCGAAGGCAAGTTCAGCGGTGTGGTCTTCAAGATTCAGGCCAATATGGACCCATCGCACCGCGATCGTATCGCATTTGTACGCGTACTTTCAGGTCGGTTCGAGCACGGCATGAAGTTCAAGGTGCTGCGTACAGGCAAGGATTTTCGCCCCACCAGCGTGGTGACATTCCTGTCGCAGCGCCGTGACCGGGTAGATGAAGCCTATGCAGGTGACATTATTGGTTTGACCACCCATGGTGGTTTGCAGCTTGGTGATTCTTTGAGTGAAGGTGAAAGCCTGCAATTCACTGGCCTGCCTTTCTTTGCGCCCGAGTTGTTTGCCGCTGTTGAGTTGAAAGACCCGATGCGCAGCAAGCAGCTACAAAAAGGCTTGATGGAGTTGGGTCAGGAAGGTGCCATTCAGGTTTTCAAGCCATTGCTGGGTTCAGAAATGCTGCTGGGCGCGATTGGCCAGTTGCAGTTTGAAGTGGTGCAGGCACGCTTGAAAGGCGAATATGGTGTGGAGGTTCGATTGATGCCGAGCCGCTACAGTTGCGCGCGCTGGGTGACCAGCAAGAATGCCAACGACCTGCGCCGTTTCATGGATGCCAATGTGGGCCGCATGGTGACCGATGCGGCTGAAACCCATGCCTTTTTGGCTACATCCCGGTTTGATCTGGATGTGATGCAAAAACGCTGGGAAACCATTGAATTCCACCCCATGCGTGAGCACGCTGGCTTGTTGTTGGCCAATCAATGACCCTACCCCCGTTTGAAAACGGGGTTACAATGCCTGTAACACTAAAAATGACGGTCATGTTATGAGTGAACTGGATTCCCTGCTTGAACAAGTGTCTGGCTACTTTGCCGTGCTCTCCGAGCCCACACGACTGAAAATCATTCATGCCCTGTGCAATGGTGAAAAATCGGTCAACGACATTGTGGATGAAGTGGATTCCACACAATCCAACATTTCCCGCCATTTGAATCTGATGTACCGGGCAGGCGTTTTACAACGACGCAAAGAGGGAACGCTGGTGCTTTATCAGGTGAAGGAGCCCACAGTGGTCGAGTTGTGCCGCACCGTGTGCGTGCATGTTGCTGCGAAGCTTGATGAGGTGCCCGCCACTCCGCGTGATTTCCCCGAGTTTTTCAAGCAGCCTTAACGACTGGCTGAAACGAGCAGTCAAAAAAAAGACCAGCTTCAAGCTGGTCTTTTTTTGTAATCGACTTGATTATTTCAATGACTCAATCAGGTCGATGTAATTTTGCATCGCTTGTTCGTTGCTGGTGCCTTCCATGCCTTTCCATGCGTCAAATTTCGCACGACCTACCAGGTCGGTAAAACCAGGACGCTTGCCTGTGTTGTCGCCGTCTGTCGATTGCTTGTACAAAGCGTAAATTTTCAACAGGGTTGAATTGTCGGGGCGGGCTGGCAGTGATTTGGATTCCGCCACTGCTTTCTCGAATCGGGCTTTCAAGTCGCTCATAAAATCTCCTAAGTCTTGTTATGTGTTTTCATCAGTAATAAAGGATTGCGCCAGGCTTTCAAACAGTTCCTTGGCATTGCCCTGCAAATAGGGCGCCAAAAGGCACATCACCTGGTAAACGCCATTGGCCAGTGCGGCACTCATGGTGGCTTCGTCATTGAAATGCCGTGGGTCACGTACATACTCAAACGACAACCAGTAAGTTGCCACCACCACCATGTTCGTGGCCAGTGCGTTGATCTGGGTTTGGGAAGCCATCATGTCGCCCGACTCAACCAGCCCTTCACACAGACGGCGTGCTACATCCACCTTGTGCTTGAGAATTCGCTTGAAGTGGATCTCCAGCGTGCGGTTGCGTGAAAGCAGATCGTTCAGGTCTCGGTACAAAAAGCGGTAGCGCCAAATCAGCTCAAAAGACACCTGCAGGTACAACCAAGCGTCCTCGATATTGGCTTGGCGGTTGCCAGGTACATCCAACAAACCATCGATTTCTTTTTCGAAGCTTGCAAAGATGCTGTTCACAATGTCGTCTTTGTTGCGGAAGTGATAGTAAAGGTTGCCCGGGCTGATGTTCATTTCATCAGCGATCACGGTGGTTGTAATGTTTGGCTCGCCGAACTCGTTGAAAAGTCGAAGTGACAAATCAAGAATCCGTTCTCTTGTTCTTCTTGGAGGCTTGCGTTCCATATTCGGGTCGTCTCCTGTCTGGCCAAAGTTTTCGACGAATCAAAAACTTTTTTCAGCAAGTCATTATTGGTTTTATTAATCGTGTAAGTCTACGTTGTTTTATAGCATTTTGTGGTGCTGATCCCTTGATAAATCAGCACCGATACAGCTGTTTATGCCGCATTCCGCGTTTTTGCCACGCGAAGATAACGGTCCAGCTCGTTCAGCGAGTCTTCAAGCTGGTCAAACTTGGACACCATGGAACCTGCGCGTGCCGGTTTTTTGCTGGTTTTGTGGGTCAGATGAAGTGCCGGGTCTTTCAAGACATCCAGATTCAACTCCAGGCCGTGGCGCGAAAACTTCTCGGCCAGGTCGTAGCGCCGGTTCCAGAGTTCCTCTCGGGTACGCTGGTACGCGTGTTCACACAGGCGGCGTCGGCTGGCATAGCTGAATGGATTGGTGAAAAAGAACTCGCCATCGCCATGCTGGGGTTCGAACAGCACAATGTCGGCGTTGGGGTACTGGTGCCCGTAGCGCTCCATTCCGATGTCCATGCGCGAATGAATGATGGAGCGGAATGTTTGCGACAGTACCAGTGGCAACCCGCCTTCATACAGACGCGAGCCAGGCTGAAACGCCTTTCCCTTTGTGCGGCGGCGGTGGTTCTTGGGGTTCAGCCGATCGTCGTAAGGCACCAGAGGGTTCAGGCAGATCAGCAGTTCCACGCCTTCTTTCAAGGCGGTGGAGGCATGCAGTGTTTTTTTCAGTGCTCCGTCCACGTAGTGCCGGTTTGCAATTCGCGTGGGCGGAAACAGGCCGGGTAGGGAGGCCGATGCTTGAACCGCTTTGGAAATCGGCACGTCATCAAAACCGGGCATGCCAAACGGAATGGAGTCGCCGGAATCCAGGTCGGTTGCAACCAGAATCAAGCGGTTGCGCAGGCTACGGAAATCGTTGGTGCCGCCACCTTTGGCAATCAGATCGGCCATCCATTCATGCAATTCATCGCCGTTGAACAAACCGGTGGGTATGGCTGCACCCAAACGTTCAATGCAGCTGACCCAGGTGACATCATCACGCAAAAAATAGTCGGAAACTGCAGTACCCAGCAGGCCCGGCACTTTCCGCATGCGCAACCAGTATTCTTTCCAGGCCGGGCGCAGCAGAATGGATGGGTCGAAAGCCAGCTCTTCAGGCTCACCCTCAATAAAAAGTTTGTAAATTTGCAGGGGTGTCAGATCGTGGGCCAAACCGGTTGCAACAATGCCCCCAGCCGATACGCCCACGTAGACTTGCATGTCGTTGAGATCGAGGCCTTCGACGGCCTCGGACAGGGCAACCAAGGCCCCAATCTCGTAAATTGCACCCAGCGGGCCGCCGCCCGCCAGTGCCAGCCCGATTTTTGGGCTTGAATTTTTATTGTTCATGCAGGTGTTGACTCCGAACCCTGGCTTTGAATTGCAAGACCGCCGTTGGTCTTGCAGTCGTCAGTGTGCTGTATTATTCAGCAGACTTTTTGGTGCGTGCAGCAGGGCGCTTGGCTGGGGCTGACTTGGCATCCACTTTTTGGCCGGTCAATTCCTGAATGGTGGCTGACAGTTGGTCGATCCGTTCAGTCAACTGTTGCACATCCTTGTTGGTGGGTACACCCAAGCGGCTCAGCGCACGGGCTACACGTTCTTCAAACACCTGCTCAAGCTTGTCCCAATGTTGAGTCGCTTTGCTCGACATGGAGCCTGCAAGTTTGCTGACTTTGCCTGTCACTTCTACAACTTTTTGATCTGCAAATTTCACTGTTCGCTCCTGGATTTCCTGGCCTTCCTTGACCAAATTCTCAAGCACTCGGTTGCTTTCTTCCTGTGCCTTGTTGATTGCGCCTACACCAGCACTCCACAATTGCTGTGCACTGTCGACCGCGTCTTTGATGGGCTTTTTCTTTCCGGGCATGTTGTCTCTCCTTGTGATGGCAAAGCGGCCAGGTCAGACCACCGCCTTTTTCCTTATTGTATTAGTTTATCGATCACGCACTAGAGAAGGCACACTAAACCCCACCACGTGTTTTCCCCTAAGCAGCCTTCTTACAGCGCTCAGCGGTTGGGTCGTCAGGTTTTGCGAAATCAGGGCGGGCAGTTATAGTAACCATTCGCATTGCCCAAATATCTAAAAATAAACCCTGCGCGGAGAAGACATCTATGAATTACTTTGTAACCGGAGCCACTGGCTTCATTGGTAAACGCTTGGTCAAGCGCCTCGTTGAACAGAAGCGCAAAGGCACCATTTACTTTTTGATCCGCGAAAGCAGCCTGGACAAGGTTGCTGGTTTGCAAAAGTACTGGGGAGCCAAAAAAGGGCAGTGTGTGCCGGTGGTTGGTGACTTGACAAAGCCAAAGTTGGGTTTGAAGGCGACGGAAATCAAGGAACTGAGCAAGAATATTTCCCATTTCTTTCACCTGGCCGCAATTTACGATTTGGCAGCCGACGCCGAAAGCCAACAGGAAACCAATATCAAAGGCACAGAGAATGCTGTTGACCTGGCCAACGCGATTGGTGCAGGCTGTTTTCAGCTGACTTCTTCGATTGCCGCCGCGGGCCTGTATGAAGGCATCTTCCGTGAAGACATGTTTGAAGAAGCGGAAAACCTGGATCACCCGTACTTTCGGACCAAGCACGATTCGGAAGCCATTGTCCGCAAGAAAATCAAGGGTGCCTGGCGCGTGTACCGCCCGGGCTTCGTGGTGGGTGATTCAAAAACCGGCGAAATGGACAAGATTGACGGACCGTATTACCTGTTCAAGCTGATCCAGAAAATGCGCAAATTGCTGCCATCCTGGGTACCCACAATTGGTATCGAGGGCGGGCGAATCAACATTGTGCCTGTTGATTTTGTTGTAAATGCCATGGATTACATTGCCCATTTGCCTGATCAGGATGGCAAGGCTTTTCACCTGGTGGACCCGAATCCCGGTCGAATCGGCGATGTTCTGAATATTTTTGCGCGTGCCGCACATGCACCGAAAATGGAAATGCGTATCAACGCGGCCATGTTTGGTTTCGTGCCGGGTGCAGTGAAGAAAGGCTTGATGAGCCTGACCCCGGTGCGCCGCATTCGCAACGCGCTGTTGAAAGACCTGGCCTTGCCCGAGGAGGTGTTTGGTTACATCAACTGGCCCACGCGCTATGACTGCCGCCAAACCCTGGCTGTTCTGGATGGCAGCGGCATTGAATGCCCACGCCTTGAAGATTATGCGTGGGCCATTTGGGATTACTGGGAACGTCACCTGGACCCCGATTTGTTCATCGACCGCAGCCTGAACGGCCAGGTGAAGGACAAGGTGGTGTTGATCACCGGGGGGTCATCCGGCATTGGCCTGGCGGCTGCGCAGAAGTTTGCAGCAGCAGGTGCCATCACCATCATTTGTGGCCGTGATGAGGAAAAGCTGGCTGAAGCCAAGGCCTTGATCAAGTCCGAAGGCAACACCTTGCACACTTATTCAGTGGACATTGCCGACATGCAGGACTGCGACCGATTTGTTGCGCAGCTGCTGAATGATTTTGGCCATGTGGATGTGTTGGTGAACAACGCGGGCCGTTCGATTCGCCGGGGTATTGAAAACAGCTTTGACCGCTTCCATGACCTGGAACGCACCATGCAGTTGAACTACTTCGGCGCCTTGCGAGTGACTTACGGTTTGCTGCCCAAAATGATGGAACGGCGCAAAGGCCACGTGGTCAACATTTCCTCCATTGGTGTGCTGACCAACGCGCCGCGCTTTTCGGCTTACGTGGCTTCAAAGGGCGCGCTGGATTCCTGGACCCGTTGTGCAGCTTCCGAGTTTGCTGACCTGAACATTACCTTCACCACCATCAACATGCCGTTGGTGCGCACGCCGATGATTGCACCCACCAAGCTGTACAACAACGTGCCCACCTTGAGCCCCGAGCAGGCTGCAGACCTGATTGCTCAAGCGGTGATTCACAAGCCTGTGCGCATTGCGACACGCTTGGGTGTGTTGGGTCAGGTGATGCATGCTTTGATTCCAAAGCCTGCGCAGATTTTGATGAACACCTCGTTCCGGATGTTCCCCGATTCGGAATCGGCAGCAAAAGGCAAGAAGGGAGGTGGGCCCTCGGCAGAACAGGTGGCCTTCTCAACCCTGATGCAAGGTATTCACTTTTAAGGGGTGGTGCGGCAGAAAGTCGCTCAAGCGCGGTTTTCTGCCAAGGGGTAGGCCTGTGCATCTTCTGCAAGCCAGTTGAGAATCAGGTCTTCCGTGGTCGAGTCATTCAACAACGCCACGTGCCCACAACCGGGCACGGCGGTGTTTTTACCAAACTCCAGTTTGCTTGAAACAGGTGGGCACACAATGTTGTCTTGCGGGCTCCAGAGCGACCAGATCTTCGTTTGAAACTCCCGGTCTGTGGGGTGTTCCCGCAGGGTTTTCAGGAAGTAGCTTCCCCAAGCCATTTGCTTCACGTTCTTCCCGATTCCCAAGGTAGACAATGCCGTGCCGTAATGCGGGCTGCCTACGGTGATCATTCCAGCTATTCGGTGGTGGCCATATTCGGTTGCGTGGTAACGCACCGCCACACCACCCATGCTGTGGGCGATGATTTTGACTTGGGGTGCGCCTGTGGCCACCAGCAATTCGTCGATTGCCTCGTGAATGGCTTCGGAATAACTCCGGATTGAACCGATTGCAGGTTCCAGCGTAATCGCATGAGTGCTGACATCGGCTCGATCCAGAAGCGCGCGGGTGCCCGCCCAAACAGCCGAGTTGCACAGGTAGCCATGTACAAGCAACACGGGCAGGGGTTTTTTCTTGCGCCAGGTTTTTCCTGCCAGTGAAAGGCCATCCGGATTGGGGGCCCAAGGTTGAAGGAGGGTGACCAGTTTCAACGAGGCCAGGCTTTCAACGACTACTGCTTTTATCCATCGGGGGATGTTCAGGCGATGAAAACCCTCACCCTCGGTGCTGTGAAATGCCATGCCCTTGTCGCGAACTTGAGGGATTTGACGAACACTGTACGACAAGGCAAAACCAGAAATGTTGAAGCCCACGTGAGCCAGAAAAAGCGAGCCTATGACGAGGGCGAGGGCGCCAATCGCAGCGTCATCCATGGCCATGCCAAACCAGTTTTTCAACATCCAGTAAAGGCCAAGCAGGGCGGTCAGATAGCCGATCCAGTAAAGCCTGTTCAGATGCCGGATCATGTTCAGGCCAAGGCCGGTGCAGCTTGACCCGTCAACTCGGCCACCAGTTGCTGGCTGAGCTTGTTGGTCAATCCGTAAATGGACAGCTGTGGATTGGCCCCAATGCTGGTCGGGAACAGGGAGCCGTCGTGAATTGACAGGTTTTCAATTTGCCAATGTCTGCCATCCGGGCGGGCCACGCCCAGCTTTTCCTCACCGGCCATGGCACAACCGCCCATCACATGTGCGGAAACCACTTTCATCATCAAGGGCTTCATTTCCAGCGCGTTGATCTGCTTCAATGCTTCGTCAATGTTGTTGGCCGGTTTGGCATGTTCATGTACCGGCAAGGTGAACTCCGCGCCTGCAGCGTGTTGCAGTTCGGCCATGGCCACCAGTGCGCGCCTTGCTGCGTTCCAGATGGCGGGTGTCAATTTGTAGTCCAGCACGGGTGTGTCGTCGCTGTTCAGCCGCACGCGCCCGCCCTGGCTGTCTGAATTGAAGCCGTCGCGAAGCAGGGCCAGTTGCATGTGGGTTTTGGAAAAGTTGCTCATGATGTCCGCATGCTTTTTGGCAAAACCAGGCAGGGTAGATGCAAAAATCACGGGGTGCAGGGGTGGGGCTTCCAGCTTGAAACCCAGCGGGCCATCAATTGGGTCGGTGTGCAGGTAATGGTCGCTGTAAATGGTCTGCGGGGCGCCGGCATCGGCGCGAACCTCTTCGGCCATTTTTGCAGCAGAAACCAGGACCGGGTGCAGAAAGGTTCTTTCGCCCAAGTGGTCATGGGGGTCGGGTGCGTTGGACCGCAGCAGCACGGCCGGGCTGTTGATGGAACCACCTGCCAACACGAAATGTTTGGCTGTAATTTCCACTTCTTTGCCGGAGGGCAATACACCATCGGGGTTCATCACCTGGCAGCGAAGCGAGTGAATACTGCCCTGTGAAATCTTGAATGAATGCGCGCGCAGGGAGGCAATCAATTGTGCGCCTTGCTCCAGCGCCGCCGGGATGGTCGACACCAGCATGGATTGCTTGGCATTGGTTGGACAGCCCATGCCACAGTAACCGAGGTTCCAGCAGTCTTTCACATTGCGGCGAATGGCGCCCCAGGAAATACCCTTGGCTTCGGCACCGCGACGCAATATGTCATTGTTCTCGTTGGGTGGCACGGCCCAGTCTGCAATGTTCAGGCGACGTTCAGCTTGTTCAAACCAGGGCGCCATGTTTTCAACCGTCATGTCTTTAAGGCTGAACCGGCTTTGCCAGAACGCCAGCGTGTCAGCGGGTGTCCGGAAGCTCGATGTCCAGTTCACGGTGGTAGACCCACCTACCGTGCGGCCCTGCAGGATATTGATGGCCTTGTCGGCGGTTTTGCGGCCTGCGCTTTCCTGGTATAGGGTGGGGTAAGCCACCGATTCCAGCATCTTGAAATCTTTCGAGGTTTTAAGTGGGCCTTCCTCGATCATCAACACCTTCAAGCCAGCCTTGGCGCAGATCTCAGCGGTGATCCCGCCCCCCGCACCGGTGCCGACAATGACCACATCAGCTGTCATCTGTTTGGGCAGTTCGCGTGCATGCGCTTCAAACGCATTCCAGCCGCTGGCAATACCCGCGGCAAAAGTATCGGGCACCAGGGTACCCATGGGTTTGATTTCTTGTTCGTTCATTGGTTGGCTAGGTGGTCAAACAGATCAGGCAATTTGAAAGGGTGGGCCAGGGTAGCCCATGTCAACCCATTGGCCGGGCTGGCCATACCAGCCAGCCATCATCAGGTCGTGAAGTGCGTGGTAGCCCGGTTGCAGTGCGGGAATGGGGTGATCCCGAAAGGAAATCAGAAATGCCTGAACTTGAGCCGGTTCGGCCTTCTCCCAGCTTGTGCCCAGATCGGCAATCAACCTGCGCCCTACTGGGTTCTCCAAAATGTTAAGCAGTTGCCCCAATTCGGCCTGTGCGCTCGCTGCCAGTGTTCTGGTGGCGTCGATGAATGCGTTCACCGCCACTTCAATGGCTTCCTGCCTGCCTGCTGCCGGCAAGGCCGGGTCCAGTAAGCCTTCGGCCAATGCACGCAGCATGGGGTGATGCTGTGGCGAAACCACGGAAACACCTGCAACCACATCCACTTTCGCGAAATGCTTGCCAAGCCACCCAAGGCCGCCAGCCATCAACAAGCCAGCGGCACCCAATTTAATGAATCGACGTCTGTTCATGAATTTCGGGCTTATACCTTGCGGGTCAGCAGTTTGGTCATGAATGCAAACATCTTGTTGTCATAGGGGGGTGACAACATTTCCATCACGTGGAAACGGTTCTGTTTGAATATGGGCTTGAGTTTCGTCATCGTGTCGAAACCAAACTTGCCGTGGTAATGGCCCATGCCGGAATCGCCCACCCCGCCAAACGGCAGGTGTTCCTGCGCGATGTGGAACAGGGTCTCGTTCAGGCAAACTCCACCTGCAATTGTTTGTTTCATGACCAGATCTTGCGTCTTCGATTCGTCATCAAACAGGTACAGGGCCAGTGGGCGGGGGCGATCATTGATGTAGTCCAGTGCATCGTCCAGTCGTTTGTAAGTCACCACAGGCAAAACGGGGCCGAAAATCTCTTCCTGCATCAGCATGGAATCGGGTTTGGCATTGAACACCAGCGTCATGGGCACCTTGCGGCCAGCGCCATCGGCTGTTTTCATCAGTGTCACAATGCGTGCCCCTTGTTCCGCGGCTTCATCCAGCAAGCGCTGCAAGCGCGCAGCATGGCGATCAGACACGATGCCGGTGAAGTCTTTGGACGACATGCCATCCGGGAAGCGTCTGGCAATAATTGCCTTGGCGTGTGAAATCAGTTCTTCTTCACAACCTTCCGGAACCATGAGGTAATCAGGGGCGATACAGGTCTGGCCAGCATTGATTGACTTGCCTGACAGCGTGCGGGCAATCGCGTTTTCAAATCGGCCCCGGTTGGCCACCGTGGGTGCCGTGATGATTACCGGGCTTTTGCCGCCCAGTTCAAGCGTAACAGGCACCAGATTTTCACTGGCCGCTTTCATGACCATCTTGCCAACGGGCGTGGAACCCGTGAACAGCAGGTGGTCAAAAGGCAGGCGGGAAAACTCGGCAGCCACTTCAGGACCACCGTTAATGACTTGCACCACGTCACGACCCAATGCTTTGCTGAGCAATTCATCCATCAAGGCACTGAAGCGAGGGGTGTATTCACTCATCTTGACGAACACGCGGTTGCCTGCGGCCAGCGCTGCAATCATCGGGCCGATGGTCAAAAACAGGGGGTAATTCCAGGGCACGATCACGCCAACAACACCCAAAGGCTGCGGCATCAATGTGGTGCTGGCTGGTTTGAACCAGATACTGGCACCGTGGTTACGCGGCTTCATCCAGCCTTTGCCGTGTTTGACCGCGTGGCGAATCCCTTCCAGCGAAGGAAAAACCTCGGCCAGCAGCGTATCATTTTGTGAGCGGTAGCCAAAATCAGCGGAAATGGCCTCGGCAATGCGCAGTTTGTTGTCATACACCATGTCGCTAAGCGCCATGAGCCATGCCTTGCGCTGTTCCCATGCGGGAAACGGATTGATCCGGCACGCCTGTTTCAGTGATTCCAAAGTTGCTTTTAGTTCTGCTGCTGTTAATTCTTGTCCGTGTGCTTTGGATGGGGCATTCATGGTTGTCTCACTCTTCGGATTAACATTAACGAATGTAAACATAAATTTCGACTATTTTCCATGTCTGATTTGTGCTGCCTTGCAGCATTTGACTTGGTGCCCGCCAATGCCTTTTTGATTGAACTGCCATGATCGACATTCATTCCTCATCTTTGGAAATGCAAAAAGCCATCACTGCCTTGCGCCGGGGTGATGGAAGATCAACTGAATTCCTTCGTTTGAAGTCAGCTATAAAGTCCTTTCAAAACATAAGGCTGGAGTCAACATACAAGGATTTACTTCAAGACAAGGCGACCCACCTGGCCTGTCGCTTTTTTCTTGATCAACTGTATTGCACCCACGATGTCAGCCTTCGGGACCACCAGGTTGAACGGGTGCTGCCCAAGCTTGAGAGGCTACTGCCGGGCGGTGCAGTGGAGACGGTACGCAAGGTGATATTCATGGATTATCTTGCCGAAACAATGGATGATGAATTAACGAATTTTATCAATGAAGAAGAATGGTTTTCTGATACTTCACTTCAAGAAAAAGCTTACATCGATGCCTTCCGAAGGCAAGGGCAGTTTTCCTTGCGTGAGAAGCAGATCTTTCTTGTTCAAGAGGTGGGCGAGTCATTGCGTAAGCTGGTCAGGCTGCCTTTTTTGGGCGGGGTGATGAGAATGACCCGTGGTGCAGCGCAAAAGGCTGGCTTAGAAGATTTCCACAATTTTTTGAGTAGTGGTCTTCAAGCCTTTTCAGCACTGGACAAGCCCACACTTTTTTTTCAGATTATTCAGGAACGAGAAATCTCGCTTCTGGAAGGGATTCGACAAGGCACCTTGTCGAAATTTCCGTGATCTGCGCCAGCAGGCGGGTACACATCGCAATTCCAGTGCTTTAGAATCCATGTTCTTTGATTATCCGGTATTGTTTTCAACCAGTACCAACCAGTCGCTAAGCACGGCAGTGCGCAATGAAGGAGACATTTGTGACAGATAAAGCCTGGATTCAAAGCTACCCACCCGGAGTACCCTCGGCGGTTGATTTGAATCAATACCCCTCCATTCGGGATATTTTTGAGGATGCCAGTCGCAAATTCGCGGACAACACAGCGTTCAGCAACATGGGTACGGGCATGACCTATGCCCGACTTGATGCACTCACACGCGATTTCGGTGCCTACCTGCAAAGTTTGCCTGGTATGAAAAAGGGCGATCGTGTTGCTTTCATGATGCCGAATTTGCTGCAGTATCCTGTTGCCATGCTGGGCGCGATCCGTGCCGGCTTTGTGGTGGTCAACGTCAACCCGCTGTACACCCCCACCGAACTTGAGTACCAGTTGCGTGATTCGGGTGCCAAGGTGGTTGTGGTGTTTGAAAATGTCGCCCACACCCTGGACAAGGTGCTGAAAAACACGCCGGTTGAGCACATCGTGCTGGCGTCCATGGGCGAAATGCACGGTTTCTTCAAGCGTGTACTGCTGAATTTCGTGGTTCGATATGTCAAAAAACTGGTGCCCGCCTTCAACATTGCCGGTGCGATCACTTTCAAAAAGGCGTTGGCACTGGGCTCCAACAATGAACTGAAAAAGGTCAACATCACCCAAGACGACCTGGCTTTCCTGCAATACACCGGTGGCACCACGGGTGTGGCCAAAGGGGCCATGCTGACCCATGGCAACATTGTGGCCAACCTGCAGCAGGCCTCTGCATGGCTGAACCAGGACATTGAAGAGGGCAAGGAAATTGCCATCACGGCGCTGCCGATGTACCACATCTTCTGTTTGACAGCCAACATTCTTGTGTTCCTGAAGGTGGGTGGGCACAGCCTGTTGATCACAGATCCCCGCAACATGAAAGCGTTTGTCAAAACCCTGACGGCTGTGCCTTTCACTGCCTTGACTGGGGTCAATACCTTGTTCAACGGTTTGTTGAACACACCAGGTTTTGAGCAGGTTGATTTTTCACACGTGAAGTTGGTCCTTGGCGGCGGTGCGGCCATTGAGCCCGCTGTGGCAGAGCGCTGGAAAAAAGTCACTGGCACGCGACTTTCCGAAGCGTACGGCCTGACAGAAGCCTCCCCTGCGGTGTGCATTAACCCGCTGCACGAAGAATACAACGGCTCCATCGGCTTGCCAGTGCCGTCCACGGACGTCACCATTCGCGACGACGACTTCAACCCTTTGCCCGTGGGGCAGGAAGGGGAGTTGTGTGTCAAAGGCCCACAAGTGATGCGTGGGTACTGGAACAAGCCGCGGGAAACTGCTGAAATCCTGACCCAGGACGGCTGGCTGAAGACCGGCGACATCGC
>JAIXTE010000043.1 GCA_027484315.1 Burkholderiales bacterium
ACTGGCTGGGATCAAGCTGCCGCGGACTTGGCGGACTTGGCGGACTTGGCGGACTTGGCGGACTTGGCGGACTTGGCGGACTTGGCGGACTTGGCGGTCTTGCGAACTTCGCGGCGGGCAACTCACCTGCAGCTTTGGCTCACTGTGCGGTGTTGCGATCATTCCGCCGATTCAGGTGGGCTTCCCGCTTGATGCGCAGCCGAGGGGCGATTCCGCAGGAAGCGATGCGAACACGCGTTACGCGTTTCGCATGCCCCGAGCCAGCAATCAAGAAGGGATTAAAGCCCACCAAGGCGGGATGACGCGACTCGCGCATTGAGCATCAACAAGCTGCATAGACGCAACCCACTCAGAATACCGTCACCGCCACCTTCAACGTGTGCTCTCCGCCCCCATGCACCACACCGCGCATCGGCGGTACATCCGCATAATCACGCCCAATCGCCACCGTCACATACCGGGTGTCCGGCAACTGGTTGTTGGTCGGGTCGAAATCAACCCAGCCCACATCGGGGCCGCACCACAAGGAAACCCAGGCATGGCTGGCATCTGCACCCAACAGCTTGGGTTGCCCCGGTGGTGGTTCGGTCAGCATGTACCCGCTGACATAACGTGCAGAAAGACCCAGCGAGCGCAGAACCGCCAGCATCACGTGCGCGAAGTCTTGGCATACACCTTCGCGGCTTTGCATCACTTCTTCCACGGTGGTATGGATGGTGGTCGAGCCACTTTGGTAATTGAATTCACGAAAAATTCGCTGCATCAAGGCCTGGCCAGCATGAACAACCTGCCGTCCTGGCCAGAAATCCAGGCTGCCATAGTCGCGTAGTGAATCGAGTACAGGCACATGCTTGGATTCAAACCTGAACTGGTAGTCATTGGAAATGGCCTGCCCTGCCTGGTAACGCAATTGATCCACCAGCTCGTTCCAGCTTGGGCTGACCAGGTCGTCAATCGGGCCAGTGTGCAAAAAGTTGCTGACCTCGACTTCGCTTTCGCTAACCACTTCCAGATTGTCGTGCGGGTAATTCATCTCGAAATGGTGAACCACATTGCCGAATGCATCAGTATTGCTTTGCACGGTGGATGGGTTCGGCCGAATCTTGAGTGTGTGTGAAACCAGTTTCTGGCCCTTGCGGAGCGGGCCCGCTTGCATACTCAAGCCTTCCTGCGGCTGGAGGATACAAATTTGCTGGGCGCATTCCGCCGGCTGCTGATAGTCGTAGTCGGTGACATGGGTCACCTTTCTTCTTTCCGAGAAGGTCATTGATTATCTTCCCTGAATGACTTGGTCTGGTAATTCGGCCAGTCTGAAATATTGGGCACCCACCAGGTCTGAAACCTTGTAAGCGGTGTCGAGCAATTCTTGTAACCAGGCGCGCAATTTGCGGCCAGTTTCTGCCGGGAAAGGGGGCTGCAGGCCTTCCAGGCTTAGGCCATCAGGCATTTCACCGGCTTGATACACACTGTTGAACAGTTGTCGAAGCTGGGTGGTGTCGCCAGGCAATCGATCAATCACGATGTCCAGTTTGTATAAAATCCGACGGATGGCGTAGGGCGCGTCTTCGTCGAAAATCAACAAATCAAGTGTTGGCAACCACTCAAACCGGTGCTGGTAACGCGACCGGTAGGTGATGGTGCTGTCGGCAAGTGCAATGGCCAGCGACAAACCGTGTTCGCCTGCGCGTCCCGGCATACTGGTCAAGGAGAGCAGGCAGTCGCAGGCACCGCACAGGCGCTCCAGTTGCCGACCCAACTGCAAAAACCGCCAACCGTTGTCGCGGGTCATGTGATCGCTTTGCTCACCGTGCATGGCCAGCAAATACAACTGTACCTGCTCAAGCGACGCTGTGGGCAAAGTGCGTTGAAAACGGGCATGTTCGGGTTCGGTCAGCACCTTGGCGCAATCGTTCAGCAGGCGCCAGTGGCCACTGCTTAAGCGTTCGCGTAGTTGTCCTGCCACATTGGCCAAACCGTTCAGTTGCCCGGCCAGGCCTTCCGCAGGGGGGGCATCGAAACCGGTTTTGTACCACAGCCGTTCCAGAATGTTCGCTTCCAGCTCGTCTTGGGTTTTGGGCTCAGCGGGATCGAACTCATCGCTGATGCCTTGCTTGCCACACAATTCATGCAGCAGCCCCAAGGTGGTGTGGTCCAGGTACTCTTCCTCGTTCAGCAGCAATTGGGTGCGCATCAATAGGCGCAGGGAAAAACTGGCCCGTTCAGTGTAGCGGCCCAGCCAGAACAAATGTTCGGCTGCACGGCTGGACACCGGCCTGCGCAAGGCCTGCAGGTCTTTGGCTTGCAGCTTCTCTTTCAGGTTGGTGGTGCGTTCAACAGGCTCGCCACTGCGGACCCAGGTGTCCAGGCTTGTGCCGCCTTTTTGCATGCTGACAATGCCATGCTGGTCGCCTGCCACACGAGTCAGTCCACCCGGCATCACCGTGTAGTTGCCCTGGCCATCGGTGACAGCAAACAGGCGCAGCATCATGGCGCGTTCTTCAATTCCACCGGTGCCATTCCAGATGGGCACGCGCGACAAGGGAATCAGTTCCTGTAGCGTGTATTGGGATGGGCGCTGACTTATTTTTGACAGCCACGCGCGTTTTTCAATTTCATCCAGCTCGGACCCCATGATGGAGTCCATGGTTTTGCCCCGTCTGTTGGGCCCTGTCGACTTGATCACCAGGTTGTTCAGGCGTTCGCTGGCCTGTGCCCATGCAGGCGACTCACCGCACCACCAGCTTGGCACGCTGGGCAAGAGCAATTCTTCGTTCAGGTAATGTTTGCCCAAGCCTGGCATGAAGCCGTGAATGGCGGGACTTTCCAGCCAGCCGGCACCCGGCATGTTCGCCATGACCACGCCCCCGGTGCGAATGGACTGCATCAAGCCAGGTACACCCAGTTGAGAGTCTTCGCGAAGCTCCAGCGGGTCCAGCCACTGGTCGTCGGTTCGTCGAATCAAGCCATCAATGGGTTCCAGCCCGTTGACGGTTTTAAGAAATACCTTGTTGTTTCGCACGGTCAGGTCATTGCCCTCAACCAGCGAAATGCCCAGGTAGCGGGCCAGGTAAGTGTGTTCAAAATAGGTTTCGTTGTACGGGCCGGGTGTCAGCAGGGCAATGCGTGCGTTCTCACCCTTTGGTGACAGTCGTCGAATGGCGTCAATGTAGTCGCGGTAAAAACCAGCGAGATGCTGGATCTGCATGTCGCGGAAGTTGCGTGTGAAGCTGCGCGAAATACTCAAGCGGTTTTCGAGTGCATACCCCAAGCCAGAAGGGGCTTGAATGCGGTGGGTGATTACCCACCATTTGCCGTCGGGGCTTCGGCCCAGGTCAAACGCCACCATGTGCAGCCAGACCTTGTTGGGCGGCTGCATACCTTGCATTTGCGGCAAATAACCTGAATGCCCATAAACCAGGTCAGCTGGCAACAGGCTTTTTGAAAGCAGTTCGCGCGGGCCGTATACGTCCCCCATCATGGCGTTCAACAGCTGCGCACGTTGTGCCACGCCGGCTTGCAACACAGCCCAATCGGCTTGGTCGATGATGAAAGGAAGCAGGTCCAGCGACCAGGGGCGTGAGGTGCCCTGTGCGTGGTCTGCGTACACATTGTAGGTAATCCCGTTGTCGCGAATCTGCTTGGCCAGCGCAGCTTTTTTGCCGTCCAGGTGTTCACCAAGCCCTGTTGCAGGCAGGCGGTTTACAAATTCTGCCCAGGCAGGGCGCAGCACCCCAGCGCCTGCCAGTTCGCTGTAATAGGCGCTGGTGCCCTTCAGGATGCTTTGTTGCCAGGGTATGTTGGCGTTCGCAAGGTTGGGATTCGGGTTTGCGCTCAAAGCGGTTCACTGCATGAAATACGGAGACCCATTGTAAATGCCTAACACCACCTTAGGTCGAGAGTAATCGGGAACTCGGGTCTTCCTGATGGGCTTTTTACACTAACCTTGCCGTGTGTATGGCCCATTCGGAAAAAGCGCGTCAAGCGGCGGCTTTCCGCCTCAAAGGCATTCACCGGGAAAAGGTCATAGTTTCTGCCGCCCGGGTGAGCCACGTGGTACTGGCACCCCCCCAGGCTTCGACCATTCCAGGTGTCAATCAGATCGAAGGTCAGCGGGGTATGCACACCAATGGTGGGGTGCAGTGCATTGGGTGGCTGCCAAGCCCGGTAGCGAACCCCGGCCACGTATTCACCTACTGTTCCAGTGCTGTGCAAGGGAACCTTCACGCCGTTGCAGGTTAAAACATATCGTTCGTCCACGAAATTTTTGACCTTTACTTCTACACGCTCCAGTGACGAGTCCACATAGCGCACAGTGCCGCCCGGCGCACCTTCCTCACCCAGAACGTGCCATGGCTCAAGCGCACTAAAAATTTCCACTTCCACACCCCGGCTTGAGAAGTCGCCCATTTTCGGGAAGCGGAAGGCAAAGTGGGGGTTGAACCAATCCAGCTTGAATGGAAACCCTGCATCGTTCAAATCGGCCACCACGTCTGTGATGTCGTTTTTGACAAAGGTGGAAAGCATGAACTGGTCATGCAGGCGCGTTCCCCATTTCACAAGCCGTGCCGTGTAAGGAGTTTTCCAGAACTTGGCGATCAGTGTGCGCAGCAGCAGTTGCTGGGCAAGGCTCATTTGTGCATTCGGTGGCATCTCGAATGCCCGCAGTTCCAGCAGGCCCAGGCGACCTGTAGAGGTGTCAGGGCTGTACAGTTTGTCGATACAAAATTCGCTGCGGTGGGTGTTTCCAGTGGCATCAATCAGGATGTTGCGCAACAGCCGGTCAATAATCCACGGCGGCGGGTTGCCCGAATATTTTTGCATCTGCCGATCCAGCTCGGTCAAGGCCAGTTCAAGCTCATGAACCTGGTCGGTACGGGCCTCGTCCACACGGGGTGCCTGGCTCGTGGGTCCTACGAACAGGCCAGAGAACAGGTAAGACAAACCGGGGTGGTTGTGCCAGTAGCGCAGCAGGCTGCCCAGCAGGTCAGGACGTCGCAGGAAAGGGCTGTGTTCCGGTGTTTCACCACCCATCACGAAATGGTTGCCTCCACCGGTTCCGCTGTGGCGGCCATCCAGCATGAACTTTTCGCTCGACAGGCCAATCTGCCGCGCCTCTTCGTACAGGTTGGTTGTCAGGTGCAGCAACTCTGCCCAGGTTTTGCTGGGCTGTACGTTCACCTCAAGTACGCCCGGGTCGGGGGTGACTTGCAGCATGGTCATGCGTGCATCGCGCGGGGGCGTGTAACCTTCCATCACCACAGGCTGATTCATGGCCTGTGCTGTGTCTTCAATTCTGGCCACCAGTTCAAGGTAGTCATCCAGCGATTCAAGCGGTGGCATGAATACGTACAGTTGCCCGTTGCGAACCTGAACGCACATGGCGGTTCGCACAATGTGGGTGGCTGATTCTTTCATGACCGGTGCTGTGTCGTCCGCGACAGCAGTTTTGCCCGCGCTGCCGCCTGGCTTTTGCAAGGCCACGCGTGCAGCTGCAGGTGGTGCAAACGGATCGGCAGGAATCGTGTACGGGTAATCTTTCTTGGCCACCCAAGGTTGCGAGTCCAGGGGCAAGCGATAACCCATCGCCGAGTCGCCAGGTATCAGGTACATGCGTTCATCACGCAAGAACCAGCGGCCGGTTCGCCACTGGCCTTTGTGCGCCTGAATGGGGATGCAGTAACCAACTTCTTCAGTCAAGCCTTGGGTGAACACCTTGTTCAGGCGTTTGCGTTCCAGCGGGTCATCAAGCCTGGAGTCGAACGGGTCCACGTTCACAGGCAGCTTGCGTTCACGCCACATGTAATACCACGTGTCTTCAAAGCCAGGCATCACATACCGTGAATGAAGTCCAAGGCGGCTGCACAGGCCTTCCATGAATTTTTTGGCCGTCGCGTTGGTGGCTTTCCCATCTTTCGGTTCACGGCTCAACAGCTTAGGGTTTTTCCAGATCGGTTCACCGCTTTTGAGCCAATACAGTGACAAGGCCCAACGTGGCAATTGCTCGCCCGGGTACCACTTGCCCTGGCCAAAATGGTAAAAGCCGCCCTTGCCATAATACGTGCTCAGCTTGTCCAGCATCTTGATGCCGTACTCACGCTTGGTCGGGCCCAAGGCGTCAATGTTCCATTCCGCTGCGCCGCGGTCGGTATTGGCTACAAAAGTGGGCTCACCGCCCATGGTCAGGCGCACATCCAGGGCTTCCAGTGCCTTGTCCACTTCAAAACCGAGGGCCTCGATGCCTTTCCATTGTTCTTCAGTGTAAGGCTTGCTGGTGCGCGGTGATTCATATACTCGTTGCACGCTCATCTCATGCTCGAATTCCACTTCGCATTCGTCGAGTGCGCCTGTAATTGGGGCAGCGCTGCCCGGCTCGGGCGAGCACGCCAGTGGAATATGGCCTTCACCAGCCAACAGGCCGGAAGTGGGGTCAAAACCGATCCAGCCTGCGCCGGGCAAATACACTTCGCACCATGCGTGCAGGTCGGTGAAGTCTTTTTCCGGGCCATCTGGCCCATCGATGGCCTTCACGTCACTGGTCAGTTGAATCAGGTAACCGGATGCAAAACGAGCAGCCAGACCCAGGCGGCGCAAAATCTGCACCATCAACCAGGCGGTGTCGCGGCAGGAACCCGATCCGTTATTCAGGGTTTCATCGGGCGTTTGAACGCCAGGTTCCATTCGAATCAGGTACTTGATCCGGTTGGCAAGGTCCTGGTTCAGCCCAACCAGGAAATCGATGGTTTTCACCCGGCTCAGGTTCATGTCCGCCATGTAGGCATTGAACGCTTTGCCTGTGTGACATGGCACCAGGTAAGGCGCCAATTCCTGGTCCAGCGATTCGTCGTATTTGAACGGGAAAAACTCGGCTGCTTCTTCGAGGAAAAAATCGAACGGGTTCAACACCGACATTTCTGCAACCAGGTCCACTGCAATTTCCAGCATTTCCGTGGGTTCAGGGAAAATCAGGCGGCCCAGGTAATTGCTTTGCGGGTCTTGCTGCCAGTTGATGAAGTGGGTTTGCGGCAGCACTTTCATGCTGTAACTCAAAATGCGTGTGCGGCAATGGGGAGCAGGGCGCAGGCGCACCACTTGGGGGCCCAGATTGATCAGGCGATCGTAGCGGTAGCGTGTAATATGGCGCAGGGCAACGTGAATAGACACTGTGTATTCCCAAAAATGAAGCTGAAAGAACAAAACCTTTGTATGGCACGGAGAGAAGCATGAACCATGCCGAAGAAATATGGAAAACTTTGGTGCGCGCCACCGTGGACAAGAAGCACCCATGGCGTGTCGTGGGGTTCAGCACATCGGGCCCCAATGGCCCGCAGGTGCGTTCCGTGATTCTCAGGGGTGTTAAACCCGCAGAGCGCCAACTACTTTTTTTCACCGATTCCCGCAGCCAGAAAATGGCAGACATCGCGCACGATGCGCGCGTGGCCCTGCTGTTCTGGAACCCCCGAAGCAACACGCAGTTGCGAGTATGTGGCAATGCCGCGCCAGAAGCCAGTGAATTGATTGTGAACGGTCATTGGGAGCGCATTCCGGATTATGCGCGCAACGATTACGCCACACTCAGTGCGCCTGGCACAGCCTTGCATACTGCGGTTGCCGGAATTGAATTGTCGGCTGCTCGTGATAATTTCAGCGTGCTCAAAGTGACGGTTGAGAAAATGGAGTTGTTGCAACTAAGCCGGGATGGGCACGTCCGGGTTGCTTTACTTCGCGATACTGAAGGTGTTTGGATTGAAAGTGGATTAGTGCCCTAATTTTATTGAACCAATTGTGCTGATTCTTTACACAATATAAAACCGGGTAGCCAATACGTATCAGTCAATCAGGAGCTTGTATGTCGATCGATCACATCATGGGTAACGGATTGATTTCGGGATATGGCAATCACAGTGGGGAAGCGTTCTCCCAAGACGATTCAGCCGCAGCCGAAAGCGTCATTCTGGATCATCTCGTGAAGCGCTACAGCTTAAGGCATTCTCAGGCTGTGGCGGTTTTGGCTGCTGTGTTAAACAAGGGCGGTGATGTTGTGCAGCTGGCCAATGGTTTGCAGAACGACAACCCAGAGGTTGTTGCACAATTCGAAGCGTGCGTTCCTTAAAATGCTGCTCTGTTCCATACGCTTCAGACTCAACGCTTTCCAATCCTGTTGAAAACTCTCCCATCCTGTTTCTCCTCTCCATTCTGTGCGCAGCAATGGATGGTTTGTTATGCTTGAACTGAAGGTCATGTTGACCGAAGAACAAACAGGGGAACCACGTGAGCGACAATCAGTACATTCCACCTAAAGTCTGGGTGTGGGACAAGGAAAATGGCGGCAAGTTTGCCAGCATCAACCGCCCAATTGCGGGTGCAACCCATGACAAGGCGTTGCCTGTGGGCAAGCATCCACTGCAATTGTATTCACTGGCCACGCCCAATGGTGTGAAAGTCACCGTGATGCTGGAGGAACTTTTGGAGTTGGGCCACAGCGGGGCTGAATACGACGCCTGGTTGTGCAACATTCTCAGCGGTGACCAATTCAGCAGTGGCTTTGTAGAAGTGAATCCGAACAGCAAAATTCCCGCCATGATGGACTACAGCACCAACCCGCCAACCCGCGTGTTTGAATCGGCTTCCATCCTTCTGTATCTGGCTGAAAAATTTAAAGCATTTCTCCCTGTTGATCCCGTCAAACGGACAGAGGCCATGTCCTGGCTATTCTGGCAAATGGGCAGTTCGCCAATTCTGGGCGGTGGTTTCGGTCATTTTTACGCTTACGCCCCTGAAAAGTTTGAATACCCGATCAATCGGTATGCGATGGAGGTCAAGCGGCAACTGGATGTGTTGGACCGTCAGTTGGCCAATAACCAGTTTATTGCTGGTGATGAATACACCATTGCCGACATGGCCATCTGGCCTTGGTATGGCGCCCTCGTGACCAATAAAGTGTATGAAGCTGCAGAGTTTCTGGAAACCCACACTTACACCCATGTGCTGCGCTGGACCCATGAAATTGCGAATCGCCCGGCAGTGAAACGCGGCAGAATGGTCAATCGCACCTGGGGTGAGCCCGGTGAGCAAGTGCCAGAAAGACACAGCGCCGTCGATTTTGACGGAAAAGCCGTTTAACGCGCCCCGGGTTGGTGCACAATGTGCCCCTCACATTCACACCAGCCCGGGAGCAAGCGCGTGTTCAAGATTTTCTTTTTTGTCCTTCTAGGCAGCCTGGCTGCATGCGCCTCCAACCACGACCTGTCGCAGGGTTCAAACATGTTGGGCGGTGGTTACAAGCAGGATGAACTGGGTCCAGGCCTGTTTTACCTGTATGCCCGTTCCAACCATGCTCCCTGGGCCAATTACGAAGCTGCCAGAACCACCTGGCGAAACGGGGCAGAGAAGGCCTGTGGCTCATCGGACTACGATGAGTTGTCAGTTCGTGAGTCAGAACGGGACACCGGTCTGCAGAACAGCAGCGGTGTGCGTTATCTAGTGACTGAACGTACCGGGTTTGCACAATGCGACTCGACTTCAATGAGCAAAGAGGAAGTGAACAAAGCCGTGGCCCGCCACACCTCGAACAGGTAATTTCTACAAACCAGCCAAGGCGATCGATCAGGCAACCATGCTGAAACTTCTTAAAAGTCTGCTCGTTGTTTTGTCGTTAAACCTGCAGGTTTAACGACAAAACAACGAGCAGACTTTTAAGAAGT
>JAIXTE010000090.1 GCA_027484315.1 Burkholderiales bacterium
AAATTCCATACAAAGTTTACTTCCTTGGCTTGCGACAGCAAGAAGATCACGTGCTTGTCACGAACACGAACCTGAAGTGGTTTGGTGTGAAATTGATCTGAAGGCATGGTTGATATCATACAACAAAAGTGGTACTCTTTCAACCGATCAACAGCAGAAAAGGATCGCCTTATATCCCCGCCCTGAAGAGACGAGGTTTTACGGCGGCCAGGATAACGTTGCTCGCTATATTTTTAATTTTCTCGAACTGGTACCCAGCTCTGTTGATAGGTCCACAGGGATCACCAGCTTCAAGATTCATTGAAAAAATCAAATTAACCTCATTGTCGTTTCGTTTGTTTTTTTGGGGCCATTTTATGTTTCTCGATGGCGCTATCCATGTACTCCACAATCGTTGGGGGATCCCCAAAAAAATCCAGCGCTCCGGAGCAATCCCCGGCTTGTGTTTCAGTTAAGGCAGAGGAAACAAGATGACAACTAACCAGAACGCAATCAAAAACTCAACTTTCTACGAGTTTGAGTTCGTGAGAACATCGTCAATGACCTGATCTACAGGCAAAACGGAACCGTAGACACCGCCCTTGGGGAGCTGGTCATGAATGCGATCGATGCCGGAAGCAAAAAAGTTGGAATTCTGTTCTCAGGAAGGTTTCTGAGTGAGGGGCTTGGAAGAACGGTCTAATAGGGAGGACGGGTCAAGCGAGGCTACCTCACCCGAGGCCGGATTGACCCCAACGAGCTTTTTCTTCGGCCGCCTTTTCAGGGGTAACCAGGAGCGGCTTGGTGCCACCGGGAAGTCCCGAGGTGGGCTCAAAGCTGGAAACGGCGTAGCCCGGCTCTTTATCCATGGGAACAACCCAGAAATCCTTTTTGTGCTGGATCGCCTGGTCTACAGCTTCGGAGTATGCCTTGGCGAATTGTTCGGGTGTTCTCATGGTGAGTTCCTTGTTGATTATTCATTGTATTCATTTTTAATCATAGCACAATATTGGGAGTTATTCCATCAGCGCCTGAGATTTCACCCAAGACATACTTTGTTCTGAACCGACTATTTATGGAAAAAACATCGATAATAGGGTATGATTTAAGGCTACCGTAAAATAAATATGAGAAAAGTTCATGCCCATCTCGAACCCATTCGCTGTGTATTCCTTTGATAGTCCAAAAAGAGGAAAAGTGCGCGCTTATGTCGAAAACTTAGAGAGGGGTGTTGGCAGATTGACGCTGGTTTGCGGAAATTGCGCGTGGACAGCAGCATGGACTGAGCACATGGATCCATGTATCGAGCAGCTTATTGCAATCATGCACCCGGTCGACCTGGTAGAAAGTCTTTCATGCCGTACCTTTCTCAATGAGGCTTGCCCCGGGAATCTCTTGATGGACATTGTTCTGGCCCTGCAGTCCCATTTGAGAAGCCTTGAAAGCTTTGGGACAACACATCAACTGTCGTCCCAAGAAAAAGAGGCTGGGACCATGACGTTACAGGAAATATGGAACGCATCCGGAGGCAATCGAGGAATTAAGCCCTCGGTAACTGACGTGCTTTCCGCCCTTAAGAATTTGGGGGAAATCTGCGATGAACGAGAAAATAGCTAAAAGGAATATTCCACCATGCCCCAAGATAAATTAGCTGAGGATTTCATTGCCAACCTTGAACGTAGCCGGAAAAAGCATCCGGGCCTCAGGCAAATGTTTGATGGTTTGCTTGGCGAAATTCACGAACTAAAGCGAGCTTACAAGGGTGATGGGGATGTGAAATCCGAAGCTCTCGATGTCGCGGTCTGCGCCTACAGGATAGCAACCGAGGGGGACGAAGGTGGGAACGTCAAGATTGACTCGATTCCGGATTACATGGCGTGGGGGCAGCCACCGCCTTCAGGACGTAAAGCACCTCAGGCTTGGTTTCTACGTCGAAATGCCAAGGGACGCCGAGACGATGGGTTAAAGATCGGGCCTTTCTGGACTGCAGATGAGGCGTACCAATTCGCCGATGACAGACATACGGTTCATGAGCTTTTCGAATACCCAGACGCGATCCCGTCGATGGACCGGGTTGCACAGGCAAAAACAAGCATTCAAGAATTGCTTCAGGTTCTCTCAACTAAAAACACCGTCAAGCAAGAAGATTTGGGCGGCCTTGTACAAAAGCTTGAGGAGATACAAACCGAGCTCCAGGAGGCGTTAAGCGAAGCCAATAATCCCATCGTTCGGGATCACATGCACCTGCTGGACCCAGGATTTAACTACCCAGAGTTAACCGGAGAGCCCGCAAAGTTAATGAGAGACGCCGTGTTGATTTCGAAGGACATGGGGCATGCATACGTCACTGTCGAGCATCTTCTCGCCGCAAAATACGCAGATAATCAAACCGTTTATGAGGATCTCGTGGATTTCTTTGTAAAGGGGATTCCACAGCGGGAATCAGAGCCTCACATTGAACCTACCAAGGGCTTCCTTTTGGTCCTGTATTCAATGTTTGCGGGGGCCTCATTAATTGACGCGATCAAGAAAACAAGCCCAGACGGGCACGGAGTGTTTTATATCAACAAGCACAAACTGGACAAAAAAAATTCTGGCCCAGGAATGGTGTAATGACTGTCGCGTTGAAAGAAAAAGATATTGGCAGCCAAGCAACGGAATTCCAAACTGTTGCCAGTATCCAAAGACCCCATTATTTAGTCAAATATTGGAAAATGTTTAGAATTAGTACAGGCCGCCAAAAGTGCGCCAGTGACATCATCCCCAGCGGTCGCCAACGTAACTAGCGCCGCCAGAGCAAGGAGCCCGCTTTCAGGTGAGCAGTCGGAGACTGCACGAAAGCCGTTGGGTATCTCATAGTTAACAAAATCTTCTAATATCAGAACATCTTGGGAAGGGCCGTCGTTATTAACTTGGCTCGGGCTCAGACCTTTTTCAATACCAATCCGAAGCTCCCTTAGGGAGGTCGAGAAATAGGCTCCGGAATTCAAAAGAATGAATGCATCAAAGGGTAAGGCGTCCCACGCTGAATATGTGAATTTCTCAATCAATGAATGAATAAAATCATCGCTCACTTGATAAGCAAAGAGGACGGTAAACGGCTTCTCGGTTTTAGATTTTTTTGCATAATCAGCCAGAGGTAGCATAGATTCGCACGCTTTACTGAACGTGACCGCATCCAGAGTGGACTTGATTTGAGCAATTAAGCGCACCTCTTCCCATGTGGCAACACAATTACCGCCTTTGGCATCTAAGTTCCAAAGTCCGCCAGAGCTTCCATCATGTATTACCAAATCTAACTCGCTCGGATACTCTTGCCCAAATCGATTTGTTACAAATACATTTGTTGGCACACTGAATCGCTTTTGAACCCACGCACGAATAAAGTCCGCTACTGCATCTTCTCTAATTGAACCTTTGGCGCTGGGTAATTTGTGCGCTGCTGTCCTGGCGTAAACGGCAAGTAACTCGTGGTAGTGGCCAGTAAGTGTTTGCAGCAGTCTTTTTGATTTTTCAGCAGGCATGAGGTAGTGGGACTAAATGATTTCTCACAATATTCTATAGATAAAATCGCATAAGTAGACGCAATTTTTCGACTTGTGGGAACCGAGATACGCAACAAGGTACCTGCCACAGTCGTACTCGTCACTGGCAGTACGGTAACGGTGGCGTGCTCGTCGAACTGGTCAGCCTGAATTACTAAGGCGGGCCGAGGCTTACCTAAATCGCCTTGCATGGCAATAGTTACGAAATCGCCCCGCCTCATTCCGTCCAGCCGCCCAAGTCAGCCAAGGCTTCATCCATGAAGCGATGCATATCGGAGTCGGTCTTGTCCGCCTCAGCGGCAAGGCGCGACTGAAGGTGGCACTCTTCAGTGAAGTTTGGACGTCGTGTATCTGGCACCCAAATCTGTACCGGACGCAAACCAGCCATGCGCAGGGCGTCGCGGTGCTTCTGAACTCTTGAATTGACGTTTGCCATGATGGCCTCCCGGTTGTTACATGCAACACTGTACGACCTTCATTTGTTACATGCAACAACCTTGGAGTGCGATTTTTCTCGTTTCAAGAGTTGTCAATTGAGGCAGCTCTTTGATCATAGCGAGATGGTTTTCCAACCAGATTTTTCATATAGCCGAAAAAAGGGAGACTTCCTCCGAAGAAAGCCACCGGGGTGATCACATCTTCATCCCAACAGAATCCTGTTTCTTGGTTTGAGCTTCAAACGACGGACTTACCTGGGACTTGATAAAATCTTTCAGGACGTCACCGAAGTGTGGGTTCTCAAGCATTGCTTTTCTTATGGCCTCCTTATCGTCCCTTGGAAAAGTCACCAACCCCAAAGATGAAAGGCTATCTTTGAAATTTGACGGGGAAAAAAGCTTCGATAGAGGCGTTTCACTTACATTGTCCAAACTCATGTTCAATATCTTTGCGAACAAATACTCGCAACTGACGCTTTCTATCTTTTCAGCAGCGCTCTCGGGACTCATTGATCGGCGCATGTTTGGAAATTCATACGCATAGAAACTGGGATTTTTTCTCTCGCCGAGAATCAAAGTGCGTATAGCCTCGGCTTTCTCCGAGGAATCATTCGCCATGAGAGCGGGATCCACCTCAATCTGCCGACTAGCTTTTTCAAAGGATGCTTCGAATTTACTATCGAAGAATTCATTGAATCGCCCCCTGGCATAGTAGGGCAATTGCATCAATCGCCAACTATCACCGGGAGTCCCAGCCCGATTTTGCGGGACAGAATGCCAGGGGCGGTTGAAGTCCTCGCCACGGTAGGGCTGCTCACCTTTGTCCATGGAATCAAGCAAAGCTTGCTTGATGGTCTCCTTTGTGTACGAGGGACCTCCGTGAAGTAGCGCCTTTTGAATCTCGACGGTCAGTCCCAGAGACGGCGTTGACGCATCGGGCGGGAAAGGCTCGGGACCATAGAGTGCCTGTTTGATGTGAGAAAAGAATTTCATGAGTATTCCTTTTAAAGCTTCATTCTGGAAGAGGATGGCTGAACCATAGATTCTGCCTCCGGCATCACCATGCGCGACACACGTGACATTTGAATTCGGCTCTCCTCAACAGAAGATACGAAGCCATTTTTGCGCATCCAGGACGCCCCCTCCTGGGTAATTGGTTTTGCGAATACAGGGGCATTCGAGTTAAATTCACCTAATTCACGAAGCTGTTTTGACAGCGCAACCGAGATGGCCTTTTCATTGCCCTCTGTCGCATAGATCCCCAGCAAGAAATAGCCAGCGGCGTCGTCAAGTGAAGGGCACGCCTTTGGATCAACATGCGAGACGTCCGAAATCACCCCATCGCTTATCGCGCGAACCTGGTCTTCCGACAGGCCACAGATGGCATACCCAGCATCGCCGGTTGGAAGCATGGTCATAACCCTTAGGTCATTCTTCGCGTGAGCCAGCAAGGTTTCTTTGGAAATCACGCCGGCGCTCTGTACGCCCTGAGGGAGAGTCCCCCTAGCCAGGGATTCGATGAATTGTGCCTTGTTTGCAAGATCGTACTGCAGGACGCCATAAGCGATCGCCGCGCAAGCCCAAGCAAAAGAGCTGGTGTACTCATGGATATCGCGTTCAAAAAAATCCACGAACTCGAATTCTCCGCTTGAGAATTCGTAGATTCGACCCAAGGTTCTTGGCAAATCCTCGGCATCATCAATCTCAGAAATTAGATCATCAATATCACTTCGGATTGCTTTCCACGCCTCTTCTCCGTATTGCTCCTTTAGATCCTCTTCGTCGCTGATGTAATCCAATACATGCATCTTTATTGCTTCAGACGAAAGCGCTTTGAAACCGTTTTTGTCCACCGCCACCAGTTTTTCTGCCCAGTACGACAAGTTGGTGTCCTTTTCTGGTTCAAAGCTCGCACCAGGTTTTCTTGAGCGATCCGTTCGGAAGAACTGGAACATGTCTGGCAGGCGCTCAAACGTGAAAGACCCCATATCCCCGCTTATGCTCAGGTGACCTGGCCATGTCACCAAATCAAACCTGTAAATACTGGAGCCGTTGTTGGTGAACTTCAGGTGTCTATAGATATCCGAATCAAGAAGAATCTCCATTCCATGATTCTTGGTGTCCTTCAAAAAATATTCGAAGGCCGCCTCTGTTGGACTTTTTTGTGGGCCGAGTTTTTTCATGGAGGATCGCTCTTGTTAGGGTGTGGATCATTCTAATTTAACGTTGAAGTTCAAATCCACAAAGAAAAGTGGCACCTATGCCAGCAGTACCGGTCAACCAGGCAAAAAATGCAGGAAACCCAGACCAGACTTAGGCATTGGTGAAATGCCAAAGAGCTACTAGTCAGCCTCTTAGCTTGAAAAGTCCAGAAAATGGTATTTATGAATAAAAAATGATATGATTTGTGAGTTCTCTTTCAAGTTAAGACTATGAGCCAAGACAAGGATCCGCCCAGCATCAAGGGGCTATTAAGCCTACCAATTGAGGAAGGCCTGAAGAAGCTAAGGGCTGCCCTGCCGAACATGAGCACGGAGGAAAGGCATGCCCTGCTGGAGGATGCGCTTACCAGTTTTAGGGAACACCACGAAGGCTTGAGGAAGGACTTCGCCAATATCCGGAATACCCAGGCAGAATACGAAAAGCTTATGGGGAAACTTGGGGTGCGTTCAAACAGGAAATCAGGTTAACGACAGGAAAATATAGGTGAGGCGCAGATGGGCTGGAAAACACTCAAGGAAAACTTTGGTATTGAGCACATTGTCAAAGTGGAGAATGACCAAGTACTGATTGGATCCCCATACATAGGTGATCTTGGGGTTATCGACGTGACGACTGGCCGACTATCACTCAAGGATGGGTGGGAAAGAGGTCTGGAAGACTATACCGCGTTACGCAACGCATCGCCCGCCGAGATCTTGGCCTTTCTCCAGGCTCCTGATCATTTCAACGGGAAAACACGCGTCTACATTGTCTCCGATGCAAAGGTCTACGAAGACTATTGCGAAAAGGAAGGTTACCCCAACGTCACTTACTCGGGTCGCCTGATGTATCAAAACACGACCTTTCTAGACCTAAAGGAGGCCCAAACCTACGCCCTCAAGTCCCTTGAATACCGAGTGAAATCTTGGGAGGAGAGAAAAAAAACACTGTTGAGGGACATTGAAGAACTGAACGCTGAGATTGGCGCTGCAAAGGCAGCCCAAGACGAACTATCCGTCCAAATCAAAAAACATGGCAGTTGAGTTCATGAAACAATTTTTCCGCACCGCCGAGTCCATCGAGGCCTTTGCCGCCGCCTTCTCAAAGGCATCTGCGAAAGGCTCAACGAAACCTCAGATTTCCTTAGACGACACACTGCACTGCATCGCCGTGGCCAGCGATTATGAGAATTGGCCAACCATGAAAAGGCTGATGAAATCAAAAAAACCAACTGGGAATCGAATGGGAAACCCTGCGGTCCAGATGGCTGAACCTAATGAATACTTCGAATTGAATCTGACGAGTCACTTTCATACCAACGGAGATGTACCTCACAACCTGGTCGTCATTTCAGAAAAAGACAATGATCCTGACTTGGCAAATTACAAAATGGCTGTCGGTGAGGCTATCGCTGCAGGCCACCACGTGATCATTCTGGGTCACTCCGAGAAAGACCTGGAAATCTTTGGCGTTGACGTCCTGCATTCAGCAGGAATTATGGAAGCCACGGACGCCATCAGGGCTATCAATAACAGCAAGTGGGGAAAAAAGCGAGTATTGGCCCCTTTCCTGTTCCTTCCAAAGAATGACGCGGGGGAGTTCGATATCACGCCCACCAAGGCGCTTCGAATGATAGTTGAGCAACTCGCGATGGTCTCTGGCCGACCGATATCGACGGTCCTCGTTATACCCGACATCGACAACCTGATAGCAATAGATGATGCTGCCAACAAAAACTGGCCAGGGGGAATCGGCCAAGATCTACCCTCTTTCCTGCTTGCATGTCGAAGGATGTCAATGTCTTTCTTGGGGGGCGCGAAATACAACTGCCACAGCTCACTTTTAAACGCGTTTCAGGCCCACAGTCTTTGCGTATACAAAGGCACAAGGAAACTCAGCTAATCTGACATCCGGCAAGGGTACCGGTTCACACTCTACAGCAAGGGGTTATTGTGTGAGTCAGATTGCTTGAACCAGTGATTCCCGGTTTCACCGAGCAGCAGTCTGCCTGCCTACACCTACTAGACGGACTGCCTGAACCAGGCAAGGAAACACTGACCGATCTGTGATGGGGAAACCTTGCCGTGACCTGCGCATTGTAGGCGTTGCTGTAGAAACAGAACGATCTCGTCAAACTCTTCAGAGACACAGTATGAGTCCTTCACGTTGGCGTTGAAGCTAAAGTAAAAAGGTTCGCTATTTGCATCCTTCAACGTCAGAAGGTAAGAAGCCATGGAAGCATGACTGCCCAAAAGGCAATCAATATGCGTATCGTCGAGATTCATTACTGACAGCAGAGCGTCATCCGTGATGACTTGGAAATCTGATTCTTCGCTTGGATTTTTTGAAAGATCGGAAAAAGCTACAACTGACATGTCGGCACCCACGAGGATCTCCAGAAGATTTTGCTTGGCTCACTCTCACTACTGGGTTGATATTTGCTTAACCCAGAATCCAATTTTGATCTTTAATCATACGCACATGGAAATATATAGTCAACACCATGCTCTTGGCCCACTATCGCGACACGGTCAAGCGGGATACCAACGTCAGCCGCGCGTGGAAAGGAGCTATCCATCACATCATTGCGCCTTTATGGATTCAAGTGCCGTTTACCTGGCACCCCTGGATCAATTGCAGGGCTTGGAATGTTCGTATTGTGCCCATAGCTTTATAGCCATTTTGATTTCCCTGTCCCGACCAGGATGGACCTGTTTTAGACGGCAGATCAAACCAGGAAGTCGCTGGATTTGCTCTCCACGCGCCAGATTGACAGCCGACCGGAGAACTTCTAGAACACCCTCTTCTGCTTCTGAATCCTCGGGGATACCAGAGACACCCTGAGAACAGAGAGCATTCGACAAGGACATATCGTGCCTCATAGACTCGGAGCTTCTTTTTTACTTGCACGGTATTCGGAAAGCTTGAAATAGGGATCCTTGGAATCGTCGGGCTGGATAAATGCCTTGCTGTGAGGTGTCTTTTCTTCCAGTGCAGCAATTATCTCCTCCATGATTTCCACAGACCGCCCAAAATTCCCCATGAATAGCGTCACAGCGTGCTCACCTTTGTCCCGGTGGTCATAGTCCACATCAAAGAAAATCTTCAGTGCCCGACTTCTCCCATCTTCCTGAGTGAAACCAAAGGAAAGACTGTTGGAGTGGGGGCGAATCTCTGCGTTTACTGTTGCCTTTGTCGGCAGATTCGGACCCAGTGACACCTGGAGACAATGCGGCGAGCTTACCAGCACATCCTTGATGATCCCACCCAGGGCAAATGGATCTTTGTCTTCTTTGTTTTTGAATACCACTACGCCTTTTGTATCGACACTCATGATTTTTCCTCTAAGAGCTTCTGGATTCTGTGGGCCGCTTTCGGCCCACAGGCGCCTCAATTAATTATCTTGATTCATTTCGTACTGATTTCTCAACCATTCTTTATACGAAAGCCTGGTGTTGTTGTTCTGGACCTCAGAGACCCAATCTTCAAAGGGATATTCGTCGTCCGAATCCCACTGGGACATTGCATCGATCCGAGCGAAATCCTTATCAAGAGCACCTGGTTCCTGTGGAGCGGGAAAAGCTTTATGAGGTGGATGCCGCACTTCCGAGTGTGCTTTGCCATCGATGTATGACATGTACAAAAATCCATCATTTCTTTCGGATCCCTTAACTTTCACAACATAGCCGCCCGAAGCGTTGACTTCCAGTTCGCATTCTTGGGGGTGTGCAACATGAGTGAAAGAAAATGATTCAAACCCTGCGTCGAGGTGCTCGTAGAGATCTGAAAGATAGGTTCCGGCTCCAGACTCATCAGAAGGGTAAGAGATTTCACCTGTAAACGCATTGATAGCATTGTGCAGGATCAGGGTGTCCTGAGGCTCCTCATCAGCCTCCTGCGCTTCGGTTCTAGCGCGGAGAGCCACTTCAAGCAAGGCCGAGAATCCGTCTTTTGCTCTCACCAATGCAGAGAAGGGCTGGTTGTTGTCGTCGTAGTGCCCAACAACATGCCATGTATATCTATCCTGCTCGCCTGCTTTGGCTGCAGCGGTGGTGCTCGACGCGGTGTGCATGTTGCGCTCGCCCATGACCTTGGCGGCCAAAGCCTTGGCGGACTGCAGGCTCATGGTTTTGCCAGTGGCCTCTTTTACGGCGAAACGGATAGTCCGGGTAATATCAACGAGTTGGTTCATATTTATCTCCTAAGCACTGTGTAAGTGGGGGTTCACGTTGCCAGCTTGAGTGCGAAGTTGAAAATGAACGTCGGCAAAGAATCAAGTTAGCGGCTGATGCCTATTGCTTTGTGAACTGCGGGGAGCCATCCCGGTTAATTAGGGTTTTACCCTTAACGGTCTTAACCACAACCGTTCATAAATCATACCCTCTCGAGCAGATTTTGTCAACAAAATTTTCTTCTTTTGGATCAGATGGCGTGGATGCGCCTGATCATTTCCCTGCTTACAACGGGCGGGAACAGGATTGACATCCTCGCCCATCTGAAGGAGGGCGATCCCGACTGCGCTAGACAAGGGTAACTTCCTGAGGAGTCGCTTCGGTGGGTTCCTGCCTCACAGGAGGGTCTAACTACAATCGCTTGGACGGGGTTTGCCGCCCAACTGATCGATCTACCCCGAGGTTTCGCTCTCGCTCTCTCGTGGGCTTCTACAAGGGGCACTACAATCGCCCGTCGTAGGGCTTTCTCTTTGTCGTGCCCTGCAGCATTCTCTCGGGCCAACTGCTCCAGTAGCTCAACAGCATGGTTGGTCAAGACGTCGTGTTTGGCCGCTAGTTCAAATGCGAGCGCGGAATCTTCAAGCGGGTTCCAAGGCGTTGTGCTGTGAGTTCCGTAGACTTTCTCTATGCCGGCCAGGATCCTTGGCCCGTCGCCCACTTTCCACTTGCGACCTTTGGAGTTGATCCACTTGGAAAGTTCAGACCACCGAGCGTTAACGCCGTGGATCTCTACAGCAATTTCGAGAAGCCTTCTGTTGATCAAGTGCTTTTCCTTTTGGATAACCCAGTGAGGCTATAGGTTCTTCGTTCCGGCTTTCTTGGCCTCGAATTTCTTAATTGAGACTTCCAAGTCCTGGTTGTTGACGCCCCGCGTTCCTATCCATTTTACACCGTGCTTTACCCCATCCGCGAGGTAGATATTGAACAGATCCCCGCTTCTGATTTTTTGGTCAACCGTGGCGCGCTCAATGGATCCGGCGCCCTCGATATCGAAGTCGTGAAAACCATGCTCGGTAGAAATCAGGCTGGTTTGCATTTTAGTTCTCCTTAATAGTGAATTGGGGGGAGTAAGCTCAACGGGCGGCGGCCAAAGACCTCCACCCGGCTTTCGCTTTAGTTTTCTGCCGGCGTCGGCACAAACCAAACGCCCTTGCTTGCATGAGCGACCTTTTTGATCATCTCGCTGCCCACCGTGTCTGCTCGGTTCTTGTGATACATCTGGTCGTCATCGTGCATGTACTGGAGAACGACCCCTGGTTTGTCTGCGTGCACGCTAAAAATGGGCGAGTCACACACTTCAGGGCGGTATACGGTCAGCCTTGGCATGTCGGCATCCATCTCCAGCAACACTTCAAGTGCCGACTCAGGCTCCCCGGTGCGGTGAAGCTTAATTGAGAGGTGTTCCTCGCCCTGGGTAATGAGAAACTGACCATTCACGAAGCCACGGTTGGCCTCCCAGGGCTTGATTTCTCCCGTTGTCGGCACCACCTTTGTTTCTCCGGTCCGTTGTTTGTTACCCTGCTTTAGAACTACCTCCCAGTGGTATTTGTTCCAAGCCAACTGGTTTTCTCCGGCTTCTTCGATTAAAGCCTTGGCCGTCTGGTAGTCTTTAAATCCAGCCAGAATGGAAGCCTGTTCAAGTGCTTTGCCCCGAGAAAGTTTGCGTTTGGATTGCGCGGCAAAGGATTGCAGCATGTCCGCCATCTTATGCAGGCCACTGATTTTGGCCTCGGTTTCCGAACGCTGTGCGGCTTCCAGATCGTTATTGATCGAGTTCTGAGTGTTTGCGTGTGTCATATTCAGTTTCCTTCAAATGATTTAGCCGTGAAGTCCTTGCATTGCCTCAGGCCTCATTAAAAAGAAATGAATGCACAGAAGTTTTTGATTCTTTCGGTTTCGTTCACCTTACGGATTGCTCCGCGCAAAGGGTGGGAAGTTAAGCTGAAGCTTCTTTGAAACCATTCCCAGGAGATCGGTGCTGCCTGGCACCTGTTTTAAATGAACTCTCGTCGATTCATTTTTTAATGATACACTAAACACACTATAAAAGCAATATAGAGCCTCCCGGATATGGTGATATGAACGCCCCTCTTTTATTGTTAAAATCGCGATAGTGTGGTATTATTCATTATCGTTTGCACACCCGGCCCCCTCACCATCTGGTGCCAAACGTGCCTTTTTCTGAGTGTTGCCAGCCCTTTACGGCGCACACGAAGGTCAGTTGGGGAAAACCTTACATACCCGCGCCGTTTAACTGGAGAATGCTCATGCACAACGAACACCCTTTTTCGCTGACCGAAAAACAATTCAAAGAAATCTCTGCCCGTCTGAGGGAGTCTCTCAACAAGATCTCCGGGGCAACCGCGAGTAACGCGCAGGCACTGCAGATCCTATCTTCCACGTTGTTCTCAAAGCCCTATGAAGAGGCTAAGGCGACTTTTTGGCCTCAACTGCCGGCGGTGAAAAAGATCCTTCGGAGGAGACCCCAGAAGATCGCTACGTTCGCCTCGGAATGTCTAAGTGCCCGATCTGTGAATCCGACGATATCTCAGGCGGAGATGCTGAGGTAGATGGTTCGTCTGCCTACGTGCCTGTGGCCTGTAACAAATGTGGAGCGGATTGGAATGATGTGTACCGCTTTGAAGGTGTCGCCGATTTGACGGCAGGCTGAACGAACAAGAGGCACCGTTTGGTGCCTCAATTTTAGGGGAACAATATGAATTGGTTTCGAAGAATTGGATTTGGGCAAAGCGGTCTATCTGGGTCGCGCTCCGTTGCTGGGATTGTCATTGGTATTTTGATGTTCTGCAGCACGGTTATCTTCCTTGGTTGCGCAGTAGTAGTGTTCCTTGACCCTCAATCTGAGAAGATGTTCGATGCGTTCACCTGGAGCTATTTGGGTGTAAATACAATCTATATCGCCTCCTTTTTAAGGTGGTGGTTAATGCAAAAACAATCGAAGAATGAAAACTGATTCTTTAGTCTCTTAATTCCCGTGTTGATCATGGCGTGGTTCGTTAGCTAAAGCTCAGAACTCATAGGAGAAGTCCCACTGGTTTGCTCAATGAGCCTCTTCTTAAGGTTCTCTATACCCGATTTAATCAATGCGTTTGAAAGCATCTCTTTCGATCAAGCTCTGCAATGCGGTCACCGTCTCTGGAGCTAATGAGACGTTGTGGATCTCAGTTATGTAGTCTGATTCAGTCTACCTTGGTTCGTTTTGCAGCAAAATTCTGATCGTCGTATTGCCTAGAACGGATGAGACCTCTTCCTCTGAGGATTTTTGAAATTCAGTTTGCATCGCTGAGACCGTCTGCAGTCGGTATCCAAAAACGCTATGGGGTCCAAGATCGAAATGCTCCCCGTACTGCAACAAGGCCTCTTTGAGGCGGTCTAACATCGGCTTATTCGTCTCAAGGAGTTCTAAGCCAACATGTATGTTGCTGATATATCCTGTTTGGGTAAAAACATTGACATAAAGAGACTGAATGAACCTTTCGAGTTCTTGTATCTGTATGGCAGACATCGATGTACGCCACCCCGGCTGCCTTACCACCTCCTTAAGAACCATGTTGACTTCACCGAGTAACTCCGTTGCGTCCTCAAGCATCCAGGGTACCCACTGGGTCTTGCACCAGTGTGAGTCGTCGATTCCAACCCCTTCCAAAACAAACTCATTGTGAAAGTCCGCCTTGTCTACAAAAAGGGGCTTTCGCAGAAAGGGCGTCCGATCGTTCAAGACCGCCCGCGCCGCCTGCAAACCGTTCTTCTTACTCACCCTGGTGCCTAGGTCAACCAAGGCGTCATAGACCAGGGCGGTGGCCTCCTTGCACTTTCTGGGGTTGAAGCCAGGAAACGCGAGACCTTCGAGTATAAGCCTCTCGTGGATTGCAAGTAGGTGCGAATGCTTAACCTTTTGAACACCAAGCTCGTTGAGTTTTCCGCTCAATGCGTGCGCAAACGAGCGGGCGTAAATGGGATTGGTGACTTTCATGATCTGTACCTTTTCAAAAATAGATGGCCATTCGAAACTGATTCGATCGTTGAGCCGCTCGCAGATCTCAAACAGGCCTGTCTAAAAGAAAAAGCGCACAGGTGAAGTCAGAGTTTTACCCGGCCACTATTGGCCGACGAACGATGGAAGGCGACGGGATTTAAACAAGTGCCTGCGGGCAGGAAAAACGATTTCCGTTCTCGTGCGTGATCCGCATAAAAAGAGTAACACAGGGAAAACTGCGCAATCAAATTTTGGGATTAATTCCATGTCTTTTTGTGGGGACGCCCGCGAATTTTATCGAAGAATCGCTAGTATTGCTATTTTTGTTATAGTCGGATATCATTTTTGCACCTCATTTGTGTAGTGATTTAAATACAGCAACGCGTTGAGATAAGAATAATTAAAGCCGGGGGCAAATATGACTACTGAGAAATTCATTACACACGGCTACATACCCTTGTTGGCGGTGGCCATCCTTTTCGCATTGGCTTTAGTTGCTGTTGGCTATACCCCATCTCTCTACAAGAGACTCTCAATGGTTTATGTCCCCCACGTTTACACCTATTTGACCTATGAGAGCAATGAGGAGAGATTGTGGGCTGCACTTCGTGGCTCCAATAAAGAGCTGCAGAACCTATCTGAGCTACTAGTCAATCATGAAAAAGAATTATCAGCCAAAGCAAGTGACCGGTTGATGTCCTCAAAAGCCGCTCTGTATCGCCTGCATCAGGATCAGCCAAAATCATTTACGGTGAGCAATGAATGGTTAATTGCCGTATCAAAAACTGAATCGGTGACCCAAGAAGACTTGTTGAAGCTTCAGGAACTGACTAAATCCGCTCCTTTTTTGAATACGACGAAGGCCGCAGATTGGTTGATTTCCGTGTTCGACGCTCAAAGCGTTTCTGAAAGTCAAGAAGTGGGACTTTCAGCTTTGGAAGAAAGGATCCGCTCTTTGAAAGCCCATGATTAATAGTTTCCTGTTCCCATGCGTCTTTGCTTCCAAAGATGCTTCAAGCCGTCCGAAAGCCATATTTGATGTCCACAGCTATGAACAATGGTTTGCCACTCAAGGTATGTCTGATGTGTGGGCCAAGTCCACTGTCGAGGTTATGAGGCGCGTGGAGCAATCATGATGGATACATTTCTGATTTGGAGTGCATACGCTTGGTTCGGTTGGGGCACTTCGACTCTTCTTCTAATTGCATTGTACTTTTTGACAGGTTACTTGGGCATCCGAACCTTTAATCGTTTGTTGCGAATCTACCAACTTGAAACAATTGGCTATTGGTTGCGTGAGATGGAAAAGAACGGCACTCATGCACCCAGTCGGGCTGCACAAGCGGCACTTAAAGAAAAGCTAAGAGTCCAGAAAGAAACAGTGCCAAATTCTGATTTTTTGATCTAGAGATTGAACAAGGAAAAAAAATAATGAGTGATCGCGCTGCATTTGAGAAAAGCTATTTTGAGCGAACAGGTAGTCGTTTGTACTGCGAAGCGGAATATCGCGGTTGGCAGGCGGCAGTAGAGCATTTGAAGAAAAACCAAAAGGCTGTTGTCTATGCTGAGTTCTGGCCAGATGGGGCACTAAAGGGTTATAACGAACACGCCGACGAGTTAAACGACCCAAAGCCTTTGTTTTTGGGACCGGCAGTGCCAGAAAGCAAAAATGAATCAGACTCAAAAAACTCAATGGGTTTAACCGGGCTTCAAAAGGATGCGGCGAATCTGCTATTTGCCCTGCACGATGCATGGCCATATGTTCAACAGTGGTGCACGATTCAATCAAAAAAATCGAGGATCCTAAAACTAATAAGACAGCATGGGGAGTTCGCTGATTTTCACCAACAGTCATCAGAAAAATAATCAGCAGATGATCTGGAAGATGATGAAAAACCGATAGGTTACAGCGTGTGAGTAATTCGGTACACACCGCTTTAAGTGGAATGAAAACCTGGAGAAAAAATGAGTCCATTTGTGCCAATTCTTGAGGAATCCGCTGATTTCCACAAATTTGAAGTGGACGACAATATCATCAGCGACTTGATCCACCGCCAAAATGGAACCGTGTCAACCTCGCTGCGCGAGCTGGTAATGAACGCCTTGGATGCGGGTTCCCCCCGAGTGGACATCACCATTGGTTCAAAGATTTTTGAGGTCAAAGACCAAGGCACTGGATTTGCCGATGAGGCGGCCATCATGTCGTTTTTTAAGAAGTTCGGAACACCGCACCAGGCTGGAGATGCCAAATATGGACGGTTCCGAATTGGTCGAGGGCAGATCATGTCTTTTGCCAAGACGACCTGGCACTCAAAGACATTCCAGATGACAGCCGATGTGGCAAATACCGAAAACGGATTTTTCTTTAAAAAGGATGCTGAATTCTATAATGGTTGCCGTGTTTTCGGCGAGTTCTATAAGCCTTTGAGTAGCTATGACCTCATGCAGGCAGAAAGAGAGATTGCGAGCCTGGTGAAATATTCGCCCTACCCTGTTTACATCAACCAGGTTTTAGTAAGCGTGCCTCCAACGCAAAAGTGGGATTATGAGGACGAAGATCTGTGCATCCTTTTCAATCCAAAAGGGACCTATGGGATTCACTTGTACTCACAGGGTATTTTGGTTAAAGAGCTTCACATGTTCCGTTACGGCATCCAGGCCGATGTGGTGACCAAGAGGGCTTTGGTGCTAAATATGGCTCGTAATGAGATCAATGAGAGTGATCCGCTTTGGATCAAGGTGCACCAAGTTCTGCGTGCGCAGATTCAAAAGAAACTGAAGAACGCCACCACACTCACTGAAGACCAGCGCCTTTCTTTTATTGATCAGTTTTTGGCTGAAGACTTGAGTTTCGAGGACATTTACAAGCTCCCGCTGCTCAAGGATATACGAGGAAAGTCGAGCTCCCTTTACAAGGAAATCGCAAAAAAGCGCCCTTGGACGCTGTGCCCGAATGACAAGAAGAGCCAGGGCGATCACATCAGCGTAATGGGCTCCGCGCTCGTGTTGTCGGAATCTGAACTCAGCTTGTGGCGATGTGACAGTATCGAATTGTTGCTAAAGCACCTGATCCAAAGCGCGCGTCACTGTGAGAACGGAGGCTACTGGGAGCGCAAACTCAGCACGGTGGTGGTGCGTCCCTTTGATGAAATCGCAAAGGGCGTCAGGAATGACTATGAGCATGTTGCACAGAAGAATCTAACACCCCTTGAACGCGCCCAACGAAACACGCTTCAATACGTTCTGGACAACATGTGCCAGCGCCTATCTAGTATCAGGCAATCCGATCTTGGTAAAAGGACGCTGTTGATCGGCGAAGGGCCGGCCAGTGCATGGACGGATTCAGCCAGCTTTGTGGCGGTGGATAGAAAATGCCTGTCCTTGTTTGAAAACGGACTCTCCGGGATTACCCAGTTGGTGGGTATGCTGCTACACGAGCTCACCCATGAAAAAGGCAGTGTCACAGAAAATGGCCATGATCTGGCATTTTACGAGTCGTTTCATGATGCAGTGTTAGCAGGTTCGGCCCAAAAGGATGTGATCGGTAACGCAATCCAATCTTTGAAATCTAGATACACAGCAGAACTTTTGAAGGCAGAACTACCATTTCCGCATTGGATTAAAGATGACAATCTTGTGCGAGTCGAAGTGAACCTAATAGGCAGCTCTCCGACAGCGCTGCTTTCATGGTTGCTCAAAGAATTGGGGATTGTTTACTCCGGGACACGCAAAAAACTTACCTTGCAGTTGAGATCTCCCTCAACGCACAACACCCACGCCAAAGTAGATGTGTTGATCAATCGCTTGCTTCGAAAGCACGGACTTTCCTCCAAAAACATCAAAGATTACACATACATGTCTGACTGGAAGGAAGCCCATTCAGTTTATGTCAAGGAGCGCTCACTACTGGTCGCACAGGCGTTGATTAAAGAGAACCTCTGCGGAATTAGCGCCGAAGCATCGGAGAAGCTTGCCTTTTTCGTGCCTAAAAACCCCACGGGTGGCACTCTTCACTGCCCTTTTGGTGGCCTTTCACTGCTTTGCGATGTCCCGGACTTTGGTGTTTTGAGTTTGCACCAGAGCCATTTAAAATTGGTGACCGACATGGCAGGAAAAGGCTTTGTCTACAGCAGCAGGATTATGGACGACTGGAGAACCATAGACATCAAGGCATCCGACATGGCAACCAATGGCTTGGAGTTTAGAATCAATCATTACCAGAATGTCCTGCGAGAAATGCTTGAGGGCATCACGAACGAGGTCGATCGTGTCGAATTCATGAACCGCTTTTTCAGCGAAGAATTCAAAGCATCATTTTGAGACAACGGAGTCTGACCGTGAACAATACAAGCAAGATCATCGAAACACTTACCGCAGAGGAAATCCAAGCCGGGTGTATGACATTGCTCGATCGGCGTGGGGACACCTTTTTGAGAAGTCCTTTAGCGTTGTCCTGAACGCCTGGACAGCAAGAAAACTTTTGATAGAAACGAAACTTTCATCGCCCGAGCAAAGTACCGAATCTTGTGAAATTACCCAAAATACTGCCTTGGTGACAAGGTGAATTTATGCGGCAATTTAAATGGACAAATTCGACCTGTCGGTAAGAAAGCCTAACCTCGTGCTGCATATTCGACAAAGAAAGACGCCATTTGAGGCGGCAGTATTACAAAAATCATCCCAATCAAGCAGCTCATACAAGTCTGACGCTTCACTATGTGAGGATGCGTCAGGTAGTCCAGCCAAACACCTTCATAGACCTTGAAGACGAGCCCAAGGGATACCAATAGGCTACTTGAAAAATACAATGGGCCCACCCAGTAAACTGCTTGTGCTAAGAATGGCCAATTTTCAACGGGAGTAATAGCCAAGAAAATCGGTGAGAAGTAAAAATAGAACAGACAAAAACAAAATGCATTAAACAGGGTAACTGAAAACAATTTTTGTATATCGTCTCTATCCGCTAGATGAAAACTTGACATGATAGGCGCTCCTTTTACTAGAGTATTTCAGGTTAATTGAGTGTTATGCAGAGCTGCGCAGGCCTGTAACCGTTGATTTTGCTCTTCCTCGTCCTTATCCAGAAGCTCTATATACCTTGCGAGCACAAGATCAAAATGGTAAAGCTGTCGATGCAGAACTACGCCATCTATGTATCTTGCCACCCTGGTGCCATTTTTTTTGAGCGTCAACAACTCCTGGCACCCATTTGATGATTGACTCAGGGGCCTCGTGGCCTCTAACAAAGGCAATCCACGAGACTTTAGAATTGGCAACGGAGCCATAAGAGAGACAATCACTAGAAAAAATAACGTCTGCAAGCCATCAGTTGGTGCGACAAGATTCGGATAAGCAGACAACGATATACCCCACATCAAGACTGCAGCACAAAGGCACGCACCATTCACGATAGCCATGCTTCGATCGATTCGCTCGTTCTTCAAAACACAATTTTTATTGGCTATGTGCAATAAGTGGTTGGAAAACTTAGCCTGCATGATGCTGCGCCAATAACGCTCTTGGTTGGAAGTCTGGCTCGAAGTTGTTAGTTTGAAACTGTATGTTATACTTCAATA
>JAIXTE010000057.1 GCA_027484315.1 Burkholderiales bacterium
CAGAACAAAGATCCAAGATAACCTCCAGTTTACATAGGACAATTTTTCCATAGAAATCTGGCGATTATCAAAAATTCTCGACTATTAAAACAATTTGTTCTGACCCATTGAAGAGGGGCGTGTAAGGCGTTCGTGTCGCACGGGCTGTGGAAAGTAGTAAGGGTTGACGTAATCAGCCTCACGCCAGTTTCTTCCCTCTCGGATTGCCCTATAAAATGCCATGGCGTTTTGGTCTGCCCAAACCATCTTCATGGATATGGGACTATCCAGAGTTAGTCCCTCAGGCGCTTTGCACCTGGAAAGACCAACGTAAACCATACCGGAATCGAAGACCCCGCCGGAAAAATCCACGCGGACCTTATCAAGACTCATGCCTTGAGCTTTGTGCAGAGTCAGAGCCCAGCCCAATTGAAATGGGAACTGGATGTAGGAGCCAACACTGACGGTTTCCACAACAAGCGTTTTTGGATTTGTCACATACTGGTTGTCATTCCAAGTGATAGGTTCGATTTCCTCTTCACGACCATCAGAATCCATTTTTACGATAACCTTCTTTGCCTCAGAGTCAATTGAGACAACGGTAGCGGTCGATCCGTTGAAGTAGGAAATCCCGTTCTTTATAAACACAATCCGCGCGCCTACCTTGACATTCAATACCTCAGGAGCCGGCAGTCTGGATTTGGATTTTTCAGAGGTGATGTTGTTGTAGCTACCTGACTTACTTGCTACGAAAATATGAAGCTTAGAATTGAGCTTCGCAAGACGCTCTTCGTTAATTTGATCACATTGGGAGTTCGTGCTCACTAAACGTAAACAGTCATCGTCTTTTGGAAGACCCTTTTTATCCAGGTAGCACTTGTTATTGAAATATTTTAGGGCCTCCCGGTAGTCGACACCCTCCCTTATTGCACCCAGGTGTTCAACCATTTCTCTGTTTTCTTGCCGAAACACCTCGTTCAACTCAACGACATTCAGGTGGCACTGATCAAAACTGGGAGAGCTGAAAAAGAAAGACGTCCTAAATCGAGATAGGATTTCCTCCTTTCGATTGCCTAAAACCGTTGGAATCTGCAATAGGTCCCCTGAAACAAGAACTCTGGCCCCGCCAAAGGGAACCTCCGGATCAAGAGCTCCTCTCAACCTTGCGTCGACGCAGCCCACAACATTTGGTGGCATCATCCCGATTTCGTCGATCACAAACAAATCAGTATTCTGAAAAACAGTTCGCCTGTCCTTGGAGAGAGGTTTAAGATTTCCGATCTCGCCATCCACTCCAATGGAGAATAAAGAATGCGCAGTGGATCCTCCAATGTGCAAGGCCGAGCTGGCTGTCGTAGAAGACAGGGCTACGCTCTTGTATGAAGATTTTATCCAGTTGATTAATGTCGACTTTCCGGTGCCCGCCTTTCCCGTAGCAAATATGGGGCCGGCATTCTGATCTAGCAGTGCTTTTACTCTCTTGAATTCATCGGTAATAACAAGCTTTGACATAGATCACGACCAATTGGATTATCTAAAATAATACACCATTAGTGATTATTTGTCTCACTATCTACGAAGATAGAATGTTACGCTTCTAGTTTTCACGGAAAACGTGTAAAAAATTATTACAAAGGAGCTTTTGTGCAAAAATTGTTCATGAAGCAAACAACAACAGAATGTCCCAATGTATACAAGTGCCGGAACATTAGACCAGACCAATGAAAAGGTGAATGAATATTTACCTCTAGTCAGAAGGCTTGCCTACCACCTAAAAAACAAGCTGGCCAACTCCGTGGAGCTTGATGACTTAATCCAGGCAGGACTAATAGGCCTGCTGGACGCCATTGCCAAGTTCGAGGATGGCAAAAATGCCCAATTTCCAACGTATGCAACCCAACGCATTAAGGGTGCCATGCTTGACGAACTAAGGTCACTCGATTGGGCACCCAGAAGCCTTCGCGCAAACCAGAGAAAAATTCAGAAAGCAACCTCGCAAGCCCAGCATGCTTTGGGTCGGTCGGCTTCCGAAATGGAGATCTCCACCGTCATGGGCATCAGCCTGGAGGCATACCAAAAGATGCTCTTTGAATCCAGTGGAGCTCAAATTGTTCTCTACGATGACCATGGCAGAGGCGACGACGAAAACAGTGAGATAGACAACGTCGGAGATGAAGAAAGCGACCCTATTAAAATTTTGGGAAGAAAGAAATTTCATCAACTCTTGGTACAAGCCATCGAGGACCTCCCTGAACGGGAGAAGATTCTCATGAGTCTTTATTACGAACAAGACCTGAATTTTAGGGAAATCTCAGCAATCCTCGGGGTTGTCGAATCAAGGGTTTCCCAAATGCATACTCAAGCAATACTTCGGTTAAGGGTTGCATTTGAAGGCGAATTGACAAATTAGCCTGGCTGCATAGAGCGCTGCTTTCCATTGGCTGAAATTGGTGAAATATTGATGGATTTTATCGCTCCAGTTTTCAGGCTCAACTCAACATCGCTCCCGTGAAACGGTAGACATACGGAATCAATCTCATTGCGATCGACGCCATAGAGAGGCAGCTTCTGCATCGTAAGATCTATCGACTTCTTTATTGAATTTGACATTGACTCCTTTTCATCCTGAGTAAATAGGCTCGTTCCTATAACTTTATAGTTACCATCTTCAGTCAGGGGAAGGCTTCTCACCTTCTCTGTAAAGGTGAACTTGCTAACATCAGGGTTTCCCACCAGGACTCCATCACTGTCTCTAAGGGGGATTTTCGGACTCTTATCGAGCACCAGCTTAGCACCGTGCCCTACGGGCAGGCCATCGGCCAAGAGAACTTCGGCATGCGCATTGAGAAATCTAATTTTGGCATCCAGGATAAACTGCGCTTCGCTGAATTTTAGGTTCTCGCTGGGCCGAGAGAGATCAACAGTGAATGGACCCTCGTTGTTGTGCTCGATCCAATCGTCAATGAAATCCTCAATCAATTTTAGATTTGAAGGCAAAAGAGTGACGGTTCGGCCACGTTCGCCATCACAATCCCTAGCGTTTATGTCGACTGCAGTCCAACCGAATTCGGTAGCGGCGGCAAGCTTAAGAAGACGCTGTTGTTGGGTGATTTCCGCCACTCTCTTTTGAACATCTTCAAGACCAAATGTGTAAACACTCTGACCCATAACAGGGAGGAGAGCCTTGTCGTACGATTGAAGAGTCTTCAACAAAAGAGGAAAGGCTTCCTTCAATTTCTCAGGATCTTCAATTGGGAAAGTCATCAATTGCTGAACAAGGGTTTTCATAAGGAGCCTTCTTGGGTTTTTTTCTATTATCGGCAACTCACCCAAACAAGAGAAGAAAACGAACAGATTTTCAGCAGTAAGGTCAAGGTCTCGGACTATAATGACATTTACCCGGTTTTATGTTATGAGATCGCCATGAACAAAAAAGAAATATTCGCACAATGGGAAGCGTACAGAAAAATGAATGAAAAGGAGTTCCGACGTGTGCCCAAAAGCACGCCCTTCGCCATTCTTTTCGGCTCTGACCAGGTGTCCATCGACAAAAAAAACGAGCTAATAATCATTAACGGCGAGAGCAGAATTGAGATGCCTGGGATATCTACTCAGGGGGATTTTGATTGGGCAGTAACCAAAGAAGAAAGCCCTGGCTGCTTTTCAATCATGTTCGGCTGTGGAGATCCTTTCACCGGTGACGATAAAGATAAGCTTCCTGTTTACAAGGGTCTTCGCATGGCTGCACCGTACCAATTTGTTCAGATAGCCGCCAGGATGGCCAAGTAACTGTTGCTTGCCATGCAAGGAATACTAAGGTAAGACTGGAATAGAGAGGATGTGCGTGCCGCTCGCACTAGGGCTCACCGGGGGGTCTTTGCGCCGCTAACTCGTATGAAAAATGGGAGTTTTAGATAACTTAAGAAGACACGCTCTCGGCAACACATTGCCCTTCAGAAGCGGGAACCCATTACTGATGGTTCGCAATGTTAGCCAATATCACTATCTGTCTGTATGTATGTAGCGGCAACTTGAAGACTAATGAATTACTTATCAAGGCACGCTTCACTCTCGGCATGCACTTCATCGGAAGCGATCGATCTACGAACGACCTTATTCCAGACTTCCCCCATGCTATCAGGTGCATCCTGCATGGCGACGGCCATCAAGATAGCAGCGCGAGTTTCAGAGTCGAGTTGATAGAACTCTTTTGATTTGATATCGATTACTTGATTTTCAGTCTGCATGGTACTACTCCTATTTACTTGGGCCGCGCGGATCGCACGGAACAACCCATCGCACTTTTGGTGCAACATTAACAAGATAATATCACTTATCGCCCAAACAGGTAAAAATAGGTGAATCTTGTTAAATTAGTTGACCGCTTATTGTTCTATAATAGCCACAGTAAAAATATCAAGTACCTGGATAAGCAGGGGTTTTACCCCCTACTCTTTTGACTCGTCGCCTGCTACATAGACGCTGTTAAAGACTCAAGACGAGGGCGTGATGCATTTGAGCAAAGACTGCGTGCGGTTGGAACGCTATCCCCTTTTTCAAACTTGATCAGCTCACTCGGTTCACATGAAAAATATTTGCACAGGGCCTCAATATTGCTCACGAGGCAGTCATGGCCTTTGTGATGGATCATTCTTGATAGAGTTGTCCGGTTGATGCCAGTGGCAAGGGAGATTTCCTGAACTGTAATTCGGCGCCCTTCTTCAACCTGCTTTTTATGAATAAGCGCAACCATCTCGTAAGAAATCATATGACCTTTCCTTTTTGTTGTTTTAGGCTTATGTAATAATAACCCAATAACAAAACAAAGTCAAATGCATGCGAGATTACATGTTAACGGCAAGAGAAATCAATCACCTCAACCCTCGTTCCACCTTCAAGCTCCTGCTGCCGCACGCGACACCAGGAGGTATTTTCTGGCAGGGGTTGGGTCAGAAACACTCTTGTCCCGTTATATCGGCATGCCAGGAGGATCGAACTACGTGATTCCCGATCAAAACCCCATCGGATCTCCGTGATTCCGTTTTTGCTCACTCGCTGGCCTGGTTCGATTTTATTTGACAGGCTTGGGTCGCCAACGAGGAAGTCGACATCAGACAGGTTTAACCGGTTTTTGGTGTTATGCGCGGTGAAAGAAGAAGGCCTATCAACAGCTATAGACACGTCGATGCTTGGTGGGCAAGAGGCACTTGAATGAGACGTGGTGACAAACATGGAGAGGGCCAGCAATAGAATGGTTTTTTTCATATCAATATCTCACGAATTTTTCAGATTTGAGCCGTAAACGCAAGTGTATCAAAAACAATAGACCATGCTATTTACAAAATCAACATTTGATGATAATTTCAAATTTACTGAGAACTCAGTAATTGCATATTTAGAACAACCGAAAAGGACAATTAATGAATAAGACTGAATTGATTGCAGACATTGCCGAGAAGAACTCCCTGAGCAAAGCTACCGCCGGCAAAGTCCTGGACAACCTTTTGGAAACCATTCAGGACACACTCACGCGAGAGGAAGGCAAGCTGTCACTGCCGGGATTTGGAACCTTTTCAACAGGGAAGCGCGCGGCTCGCACTGGGCGCAATCCACAAACCGGAGAGACTATCAAGATCGCAGCCGCTGTTACTGTGAAATTTAGTGCCGGCGCCGGGCTCAAGGAAGCAGTTCAGAAGAAAAACAAAGCGAAAACCAAGAAGTAAAAGAAAAGGGGCAAAAGCCCCTTCTTTTATCCCCAGCTAGGCTTCGGCCACATCGACTTCATCTTCAACCTCGGCTGCCGCTTGGTATTATCCCCCCTCTTCCTGTAGGTATCACAGATCTCGTGGGAGACATGAGAGATGGGTAACCTTGGATCATTGTTGAATTCGAAACCACCCTTTCCGATATCTTCAATTTCGATTACAGATGAACCGGCAGTCGCAGAGCCGTCGCCAAAGGTATGATCAAAAACGGTCCACTTTCCCTCGTCGTCCAGGGTCATTGACCGAACAAACCCTACCTTCTCTTTGCGGCCAGCTTCAAATATCTTCCGACCGAATTCCGCAATACAAAAGGACTCCATTGATCTCGCAACATCCCCCAGCAAAGCCATGCTCTTCTGTATCTTGTCGGGATCCAAACCTGGGTTGTCCTTTCCATTGAATACCGAGCCATCTTTGAAAACGATGGCAGCACCAGTCTGGGTATCGTACAACCCAGAGCTGATTTTCTTCGTGAATCCCAATACTTCTACTTGCTTGACCCCTTCCGATCGCAGTGAGGACACCAAGGCGAAAGCACACTCTGTATTCGTGGCATCAAGAGGGGATGACAACGCCACGCCGGCTGCATGCTTTTTGATTGCATAGAGCCCCCAAAACTCCTTGAACTCTTCAACAACCTTTTGGTGAAAAGCCTTCTCGAAGGGGATTAGCACCCACTCGTCGTTTGGCTTTACGTAGATCGAGGAGGAGCCCTGGCACGACAAGAGTCGGATGCCCCCGATAATATGCTCGACTCCCCTAACGGTTGCATCGGAGGGCGAAACACACTCTCTCACCACCCCGTTAGAAACAGTGCAGATTAAATAGCGATGGCTAAATGGAAGCCGTGTTGCCATTTACAACCCCGAGGAACGCACAGGAGGGGGTGCCATTCGAACCGTTGGAGCGGCTGCGCGCGCAGACGGTGCCGGCGCGTTAGGTTGCATTTGGGATCGAGCTGGAGGCACCGAGCCACTTGTCGCAGAAGTTACTGACTTGTTCTCCACTTTTTGGGAGCCACTATCTGTCTTGACGGGTGTCGAAGGCAAAGTGCGAGAAATACTTGGCGCTTTAAAAGCGGGCGGGGGAGCCATCTTCGCGCCACTGGCTGAAGGTGCAGGTGGCTGCTTAGATTCCGCAGGCAGCGAACCCTGATCAACCACGGGGCTACTGACACGCTCCGGCGGTCTCATCTGCTTGCCCGCACCAGACTGAAAACTGGACGCCTTGTAAACCGGAGGAGTCGAACGTGGGGCCGATCCACCAGATGATACATTCGGCTCACTGACTTTCCCAACTTGATCCTGAGCAACCCCCACCCGTACGGACTCCTGCTCTGAGGAGGTCACCAGGTCAGATATGACGACATTTGACTCGCCGTCGTCTACCGTGATTGGCGGCATGTCATCATCCAAATGGCTTACAGATGCCTGTTTCTCAACCACACCTCCAGCCTTACCCTGGACGGCCGGGGCGACTGTCTGCACCTTTTCGTTTCCCTTCACGAGATCAGCCTGTTTTGCAGCATGGAAATCAAGAAACTTAGCCCCGAAAACTTCCTCAATTGAGCCTCGTGTGGCCACCAAATTACGGCTACCAAGCAAAACCTTTGAACCGTCCTCCGATTTGAAAACCGGCTTTCGCATGCGTGCGTCGAGGTACTCAAGTATTGATTCGCTTTCAGCTCCTTCAATAGGTCCCGTGGCGTACACCAGCCACTTCGAACGAACCACTGGCGATTCCATCATGGCCTTGATAATCTGAGCAACCGAAGACGAGGAAACCTTTAGCATCGGTGATTCCATGATGCTTGCACCAAACAAGCCAGCCTCGTTCGCCGTCACTTCTTCAATTCCGTCAAAGGCCACTACAAGGATCACTTCATTTTCATTGGTGCTGGACATAATTGCCTCAAGTTGAGTTTTATTTGAAAAAACGATATCATACTTTTATGCTAAAGTCTATATTGCTTAATCGAGGTTTTTGAAAAAGCAGTACAATCATTTGTCGATAAAGCGCTGTAGTACCAGAATAATTGGGGTGTTACCATTTTCCAAAATGAAATGCGGCAGACACTGCAGAAAAAAACAGAGAGTCTTAAGGTGAAGACAATGCATTTTTACAAAACAGCCAGATTGATGACATTCATATACTGCTTATGCGTGCATTCGATCACTAACTCAGCCGCTCCAAAACCGATTGAGGTGTTTGTGTCAGGTGGAGACCTGTGGTATGTCGAGGACGCCTTAGAGCAAAACCCTTCTGTTCTTGACATAGAAACCGGCTATCTTGCCAACAGCCCGGATCGCGAAGAACCTAGCTATCAGCAGGTGCTGCTAGGTAAAGGGCCCTACGTGTTTGCATCGAGGGTCCTAATTAAGGGGTCACCTGGAGACCTACTTTCGGTTTCGATAGACCTTATGCGTGCTTTAGATACAAATGACAAATTCGGATTTAGATGCCTGAGGGGCGAGCAGTTCGTGGCCGGTGTGAGTTTCTTGTCGGGCCCCAGCTTGTATTTGGTGAATGCTCTTAATGACGAAGCTGATAGGCTTGGTAAGGAATACGTCACCATTCAATCTGACCTGCAGGCGACATTCTGGCCGGCCAAAGACCCAAATAAATCTTTCCGCAAAAGGAACCCTGCCAAGTACCAGGAAATGCGACTCTCGTGCACCAAAAACTAGTGTTGTGGGCTCTTTTCACGCATATCCGGTATTTTTTGGCTAAACCTGTTATAACTCGGTAAAATTGTAGGTATGCAATCAATTAACACCGCCTACGTTCTTGCCGATATATCAGACATCAACGATTAGATAGGCATAAGGGAAAATCATGCAAATTAATGGCAACAACCCCGTAGCAGGCGGCGCGGCACAGGTTAATGGGCGAACTCAGGCAGAAAAAGCGGAAAAGAAATCCGTGGGTGATGACCTGAAAACGTCAACA
>JAIXTE010000024.1 GCA_027484315.1 Burkholderiales bacterium
CCTTTCCACTTCCAGTCCTCGAACATCAGGATATTGGGCCGGGCCAGGCGGTTACAGTTGGGGCACGTGGGCAAATCCGAAACCAGTTGGCAACGCGCCTCGTCCACCTCCACCTGCAGATCGTCAGCCGACCAAATTCCCGATCGGCAATTGAAACCCGTGCATTGCAGGTGGTGAATGCTGCCATGTATTTCGAAAATGTTGTTCTCATCAAACCCTGCCTTTTTGAATTGACCATCCACATTGCTGGTCAGCACAAACCCCCTGCCCTGCCGTGCGTCAATCCACTTCTTCAGGATCGCAAAACCTTCATGGGGTTCGGTTGCCCGGTACAGGTTCAACCTGTGGCCGTAAAACCCCCAGGCACGCCTGGGATGGTCTTCAAAATGTTGCGGGTTGGCGATGCTGGTGAACGATACACCTGCATTGCCCAGTGCCGGGTAGGCTTTCCAGAAACCAGCCTGCCCCCGAAAGTCGGGCAAGCCGGAATCAATGCCCACGCCTGCACCCGAAGTGATTAATAGCGCATCAGCGCTGCGTAACAGGTTGGCTGCCAACCCGAGCTTACTCGACAAGTCACTCATACAATCCACCAAACTAGCCACTACAGTCAGTGACCTTAAACACTTTGAAACTCGACCCCGCCGCACAGGTAAGACCGAGCAAGCAACTCTTTAAAATCCGATACCCTTCCTGACGGAATGCTGAGGGTCACGATGCCAGCAGCCTGCGACCAACCTCCACCACATTCGTGAATACGATTGGACAATTCGCTGTCTCGATCCATACCGCCAATGAAGGTGTAGTGTCGGTAGGAAGCGGGATAGCACACCCGCGTTAAAACCAGAACACCCGCCACAGGTTCACGGGCCATGAACTCGTCGCCCCAGCGTAACTTTGACAGGCAAAATGGCTCGGTGAGGTTTTCCGCGAGCCTGTACCTTTCACCACCCAAGTGAACTGCCAATATCGATTCTTCATCAATCTTGCGTTGTGAAGGGTTCAATCCCTCCTGTACAAATCCATCGGGCGCCAGGACTGGACCAAACCCATCTTTGTCCACAGGCATCTGAAGGCGATAAGGTTTTGAGTCCTGAAGCCGAAGATAAAACAAGGCTGTGTCATTCGTCATGCCTTGGCACCCCCTGCAAGTGACAACACACCGGTGTGCCTGGCCACCTTGGCCAACGGCTCTTTGAAACACTTGGGTGTGTAGGCCACAGCCAGTCTTACTTGCGAGAATAACTTCAGTTGTTCGGCAGTCAACTTCCCCACAAATCCATCCGTCACCAACAATGCGTTTCGCACCTTGTTGGATTCGATGTGCCTGGCCACGCAATCAATCCGGGTTCCTCCCGTGGAGAACACTTTTCCGGTTCGCAACTGCGAGATGCGGATGTCGTGCACCTCGGTGGAAAACAGATGAATCTGCGGGTGCACCTGGGTTCCAGCCGACAACACAGCGCCATACAGTGCATCCAATACCCCCTCTACACTGCCTGACACATCCAGGTAAACATGCACCGGTTCAATGTATTGCTGCCGTGTGTTGTGCAGTGTTTCGCCCTGAAACAACAGGGGTCTGAAACCCAGGGCCTGTTGCACAATGTCCCTGCGCGCACCAGCCAGTGGCCGCACCGGAGTTTGGTATTGAACTGTGGCCTGCCCCGTACCCAATGAATCAGACAACACGTCACCCACCGCTGCAACACGTGAAATCAGGCTGCTCAACAAGGCCTTGTTGCGGTTTGTATTGGTCACCGAGATGGTTTTCTCACTGAGAAAGCCTTTTAGCCCTTGCCCCTTCAATGGGCTTGTTTGGGTGGGCCAATCATGTGCAATGTCACTCAGGGCTGTGTGCAGAAAATCTTCGCCAAGCGGATTTTCAAATGCGGGCGTTTCTTCGCCATGCCCACCCAAAAGATCAATGTTTTCGATTTGCACAACGCGGGTACGACTTAAACCTTTCACTGGTTTGGAGAACTGTTTGATCAACTTTGGAAACAGTGAATACAGGTCCGAATAAGTTGCGCCCTCGGCGCTGTAGAGGTTGCGGTAAATTCGGCGCAGCTCCTCCACCCCTTTGAAGCTTCCTTTCAATACCGAGGGAAGCTGTGCAGCTTTGTCAGTTGTCCAGCCTGCCGGTGGACGCAAGAAGCAGGTTGGAAACACACTGCCATTGTAAAAATCCGTAAACAGACTGGTGTACCGGCTGCTTGGGAATTGCCTGCAAATCAGCGCATTGATCACGCAGTCGAACACAAAATTGTCCAGCGGCGTAACCGGTTTCAAACCGCGGGTGTGCCCAAGAATAACGTGGTACAACTCGTGCAGAATCAGCACAAACAACTTCTCAGGGGTGCTGGCGTGTTGCTGCACGAATGTCGGGTTGATGAGCAAACGCGGTCGCCCTGCACACTCCACCGCAGCAGAGGGAATGGCGTCTGTTTCCACCACGTCTGCCAGCCTGAGCAGCTTGACCAACCCGTATTGCCTTGCCGGGAAGCAGTCAAATACCTGCGATTTCAGATCCATGTTCCTTCTCCCACTTGAAAACTTCCCGGCTCAACAAGTCAAGCTTGTCTCGCCTGACGTACAACGCGCAGTGCCAGCACAACCCCATCACCGACTCTGCAATGTCATTGGGATAAAACCCCCTGAGCCGATCAAGATTTACTGAACAACGAATCGACCACAGGTGACCTAAACTCTTGGCGATCAACATCCAGGCAAGCCAGCGGTTCTCGATGACCTTCAACTCGGTGGCCGGTGGGAAGGGAGCCAACAAGTGGATCGTTTCAAGAAACCCCTGATCGACCAGGCGCCGGGCCAGACTGTTCAGGTGAATATCAAAACGGTCGCGCTCAAACACCGGCAGGCTGTTGCTTTTGTGATTGCTTAGGCGTGGCTGGCGCCATTGGACATTGATCCACGCAAAATCGCTGTTTCTGTCGATTGACATATTCACACCAGCTTTTTCCAGCTCATCCCGATAACCGTGCCAAACCAGTTGTTCGGGGGGTGAGCACAACATGACGTGCAGCAACTGGTTTTGCCCGGCTAAATCATCTCGGCCCTCATGATGGGAGTCGGTCATGCTGGCACCTCTTGCGCGGTGGCACCCTCTTGCACGCGGTATTCCTTTTTCAACACACTGTTCAAGGTTTTGCGGGTGTTGTTCAAACGGTTCAGGGTTTTCAGGAAATCTTCGGCGCAGGCTTGAACCTGCTCGACCTGCGTGAAGAGATCCTTTTCAAATACATCACCCAAGCAGTTGGCCAACGGCTCTGCCAAGGAGTTCTTGTGATCCAGTTTTGCGTGAAGGGCAATGACTGCGTCCCAGCATCTGCTTCTGATCGATCCTGGTTGCGCATTCTTGTTAATGTGCAGCCCACTGACCAGCACCTTGTAATAAGCCAGCACCTCCTCGGCTGCCAGCAGGGGCAGCGTGTTCAGCTTGCCCGATTCGCAAATCCAGTGGCATAGCGCATACTTCTCACCAGGCGTGGCATCGGTAATCGAATCGATCACCAGCGTGATCTGGTCTTCGGGCTGCAAAGTTTCAATTTCAAACGTCTTTCTCAGTCGTACCACCGGGTCTTCAATTCGCGACAAACTGTAAAAACCCTCTTCAAGGCCGGAATGTGTTTTGTCCCAAGCCTCCCGGTGACATGCATACACCTTGCCCAGCACCAGATTGATTCCGCTTGCCTTGAAGGGCAGGCTACTGCAAATGGCCTGTATAGCCCCAGCCTCCAGCCAGTTGTTTTTTGCGGCATTTGCAGGGTCTTCAAACCCCGCCTCCTTCAGCACCACGGTGGCCGCCTGCACGGCCAGCAAGTTCTCAACCAGCAGCACACCACGCCGTGCACTCAACGCATGCCCCGCCTTGGCCAACAGGTCGCACAGCTCGCTGACATAGCGGGTAACTACAGGAAGGATTGCCTTGCGCACTGCAGGCAAACGCTGCCTTGTTTGCGCCAGTATTTCCTGCAGTTGTTCAGCCGCCGTGTCGCAAACGCCGCGGGCACCCACTTGCAGAAAACCTACGCGCTGTTCAGCAGTGCACTTGTTCCAGTCAGGTACCTCCACGTGAAATGCAAAGCGGTCGGCCAATGCAATATCCAGCGCCTGCACACCTGCGTAAACAGGGTCAACTGAATCGCCCAGGTCAGGCGGGTTGATCGCTGCCCAGCGGTGCACCAAATTGTGCAGCGGAATGCCTTGCACCTTGCGCTCGTGGATGACCGGAAACAGGCGGTTCTGAATGTCCAGCCTGGCCCGGCTGATTTCATCGAACAATACGGCCTGTGCTCCCCAGATGGACGCTGGTGTTTCAATGAACTTCAGGCTCCCGTTTGCATCTGGAAGCGGGTAGCCCACCAAGTCGTCGAAGTTCAGCAGGCTGGCGTTGTAATGCCGCCATTCAAGACCCAGTGCCTCGGCGATGCGTTGAAGCAGCAAGGACTTGCCAGTGCCGTGGTTACCCAACAGCAGCAAGGGCTGTTCGGTGGCCAACGCAGCCAAGAGAACAGGTTCAATGGACTCGAATCCTGCAAGGCCGAGCTGCTTGGTAAAAGAGTCGCGGGTGAAAATTTTGTTTGATTGGTTGCCTGATTGATCCCCTGTTTGCTCAATGGATTGATCTGGCTTGGATGGTTCAGTCATTGTTGCTTGCCTCGTCTCGCCCGGATTCACGAATGCGAATCTGGCTGCGGGCGAAGCAAGCCTTCAACGCTTTAGCTGAATTTATGAATCGCCCAGCAAGTTGTCTTTAAATCGGCGAAATGGAAGGCTGAAATGAAAAAAGCCTCCCGGCATCAGGAGGCTTTGGCGCTGTTGTTTGGGTTGGTAGTTAAACCATTGATACCCCACATCCGCTTTGGCGATCCACCTTGCCCAGCGTGGGCAGGTTGGCTTGAATCTTTCGACTCAACTCTTAATGACGAATAAATGGTAGCTGAGAAATTTGAATCACGTCAAATTCTTTTGATCATCAAAGAAATAAATAACCCGGAGCAAGTCTGGCTCATGTGGTGAGCCTGCAGTCAGCTAGGCGCAAATCAAACGCGATGAAAAGCGATGTGGCGTACCCTCCTTCGAGCGCAATCAACCTGGAATACGGTGCGTTTGTGCAAGTCGTGAGCCCCTCTGAATATCCGCCCAAGGGACCTTGTCTGACTCGGTATCAATACTCCTTTTATTGTATATACTGTTCATATAAACAGTATTCAGTTGCAAGAGGCATCCAATGGCAGTACCCCCACCCGCAATCACAAACAGCACTCTTTCCCAGGTTCCAAGTGCGGTCAACTTGTCTGCAGCGTCCCACCGCATGCGCTTGGTGTCTCACCGCATTTCAGCCGGCTTTCCGTCACCTGCGGCTGACTATGCCGAAGACGGGCTGGACTTGAACGATTACCTGGTGCGCAACAAGCCCGCCTCATTCATGTTCACGGTGAAAGGTGATTCCATGATGAATGCGGACATTGTGGAAGGCGACAAAGTGATTGTCGACCGATCCGTCAATGCCAAGAGCAAAGACATCGTGGTGGCCGTGGTCAACGGCGAATACACCATCAAGCGGCTTTACAAAACAGCCAGCAAGGTGGAGTTACGCCCTGAGAACCCGGCCTATCAGCCAATTGTGTTCAAGGAAGGCAGCGAGCTGGAAATCTGGGGTGTGGTGGTGGGGGTGGTGCGGCGCTATGGAAACCAAGGCTGATCCTGTTTTTGCGCTCGTGGATGTCAACAATTTTTATGTGTCTTGCGAGCGGGCTTTCAACCCCAAGCTCGAAGGCGTGCCCATGGTGGTGCTGTCGAACAACGATGGCTGCGCGGTTGCACGTAGCGCCGAAGCCAAGGCCTTGGGCATCAAAATGGGCGAGCCCTGGCACAAGCTGAAAGACCTGGCCCGCCAGCACGGCATTCTCGCCTATTCATCGAACTACACCTTGTACGGCGACATGAGCCAGCGTGCAGTCGAAGTACTGTCTGCCTTTACTCCTCACCTGGAGGTGTACAGCGTGGATGAAAGTTTTCTGCAAATTGAATCGGTGCTGAAGCTTTACCCATCCGCCACCGAGATGGGCCAGCAAATGCGGCAACGCATGAAACAGTGGCTGGGCCTGCCGGTGTGCGTGGGCATTGGCCCCACAAAAACCCTGGCAAAACTGGCCAACCACATGGCCAAGAAAATGACCCGCTTTGATGGGGTGTGTGACCTGCACGCCCTGCCCCGCGCTGAGCGGGTTGAACTGATGTCCACCATTGACGTGGGCGAGGTGTGGGGCGTGGGCAAGCGCAATGCGGCGCGCTTGAATGACATGGGCATTTACACGGTGCTTGATTTACGCAATACGAAACCGGCGGAAATCCGCAAGCACTTCAGCGTTGTGCTGGAGCGCACCTGCCAGGAACTGCGGGGCATTTCCTGCCTGGAACTGGAGGACGTGGCGCCCGACAAGCAACAAATCATGAGCTCGAAAAGCTTTGGCCAACCGGTGATGTTTGTTGAGGATTTGTGCGAAGCCATTTCTGTGTATGTGGAGCGAGCTACCCAAAAGTTGCGTGCACAGAAATCACTGGCGGGCGGACTGTATGTTTTCCTGAGAACCAATCCGTTTGACCCCAGGGCCAAGCAGTACAGCGCCAACCACCATGTTTCCTTTGGTGTTCCCACGGACGACAGCCGTGTGATTACGGACTTGGCCGTCCAGGTGATCAAGCACCTGTACAAGCCAGGGTACGTGTACAAAAAAGCTGGCGTGATGTTGACGGGGCTGTCCGACGAGGCCACTCAACAGGTCGATCTTTTTACCGATTCGGTGAGGTTAGGCCGGTCCACCAAACTTATGCGAACTTTGGATGATATCAACAGCCGATTCGGGCGAAATTCATTGATTTGCGCCTCCAGCGGCTTTGAAAGGTCTTGGGCAATGAAATGCGGAAATAGAAGCCCCTCTTACACCACTGATTGGCACGCGTTGCCCAGCGTCAATTGACATGGTGATTCACCGATTTCACGGTTCTTAGATTGGGTCGCCGGGTTTTATCCTCAGCTTGTTCATGCAAATGTGGGATTACTCACGCGCTTTAGTGGTGTACCCATCACTTATTACTTGCTGAGTACCAAAGCTCGCTTCCACGATCCATTCATAGCACCGTCCATAGTGAGATTTATGCTCCCATGGCACTTCGGATTGCAAAGTCCACTTCAGTTCACCTATTTGTAATTCATATCCAATTGCCAACTTTCCCTCGGAGGCGTTTCGTAAATGACGAAGCGAGGCGTTAGATCCGTCAGATACGACGAACGCTCGCGACATCAACTTGGTTTTAAGCGTGGAATACAGCTTGGAAAGGGGTGCATGTCTACGGATCCTGTTCGAAAAAAAGAAGACGTTGCTGCCGCCATCACCACTGCTATCTCCTCGGTGGCAAAAAATTTTCACCGAAGCGTCGGGTAATTCATGCAAGGCGTATTGCCCAAACCCTCTTCTCCAAATCACTAAAACCTTTCTGCCAGTGTCGCGGTTGTAAAAATTAACGCGAAGACATGCAGATTCAATTTCCCGGTAGGACGATGCAGATTCGGTTCTGACTTGCTTGCAGAATGCAACAGCTGGGCCCACCAATTCAATGGCGTCCAGTTGTGCAAGCCAGTTGGGCAAGAGCGCAGAAGTAAACTCCGCGATTTTTTGTTTGTTGAACTGATAGCCCAGATCTGAAAACACGAAGGAAGAAGCCCTGTCTGAATACAGCTTAAAAACACTCAGCCAGTCACCTCCGCTACATGGATAAAAGAGCAGGTCACTATTTTCCATGTTTTCAAGGTTTAACGGCATCTTCCAGTCTCGATGTATCTTGAAACCGCTTTTATGGATTCCGCCGTACTCGGACCCAGATCGTTGTCACCGCAACTCTCAAACCACCATCGGTATTCGTCACCGAATCCTTTCCACAGTGCAAGATCTGTATTTAACGGGATCTTTTGCGGAAAACGACTAAAACGCTCCTGGAGGAAGACAGCAATGTTCTCGAATGTGATTTGCACCAGTTTCGGATATGTCTCTTGAAGTAATGGTGATGGACGCTTGCCAACCGCAAAGTACTGAACCACATAGTCTCCCGAAGCATGCCGTAATTCGTTGTACATGTTTGTTGCCGCTTCCTGCAATTCGGCTCTGTTGGCACAAAAACCGATCCTGCCCAGTGCCCTTTCCATGTTAGAACTCGAGTCTTTTTTTTCCAGACCAGCCCTGTTGCTCCAAGGACCGTTGATATCGCACTCTCCGGCCTTGACTTCGACCATAGCAACCAGGTGTTTCACGTTCGAGTCGACTTTACCTGCTTCCAGGATACGCGGATCATCTCGCATCGGACTTGGCTGACGCAGCTCGCTCTGTCTAAAGGTCTGCTTGGAACTCTTGTGCCAATAAACTTCCGCGGAGTTTTTCAGTCGAATTCCGAGAAGATCAGCTTCGGTTCTCGGTGTGTCAGACTTGACGTCTGGATGCACAATAAACCCAGGGATCATCAAAAATCCGTTGAGCCGAAAGTACCATTGGGCAACTTCCTCGGCACGCTGTCCCCGCGCCCGTTTGAGCTCTTCTTGTTCATCCGATGTAATGTCGTCGTCGATTTCCAAATGGTCTCCTTTCAATTTAATTATCTATTGTTGGCAAAGATAAATACAGGTCCTCGAACTCTGTCCGCTCATTAGAACAACCCGCAATACCCTAATTTATAGCAATATCACCACCCATTTGTTAACTCCTTAAAATTTAATATTTATTTTTAATCGCGATTCATCCCTTGCTTAACCCATTGCTGAAAACATATTGGCTGTAATTAAATTCAAGTTGAATCGGTTTTCAAGATAAAAATTTCTCAAACAATTGAAAGAGACCCAAAAAATCCAAATTGGCCTATCGCAAGTAAAAAAAGGGATTGTTAATTCATCGAGGAATTATGTGTAACGCTTGGAATCACTCACCTGGATGTTCATGCGGATGGGGTGGTGGATGGAAAGGGGGTAGTCTTTTTTCCTCAACAAAATCAATCCCTACACCGATTCGAACAGTGCGTGGTTTTTCAAATCAGTACTCCGACAGTTACACGAATCCAAACGCCAGATGCCCAGTCTGTGGTGCGAGTGTTTTTTTTTACAGATCTCCATCTGATGGGAAGGTGTACTTCGATGAACTAGGACCGCCTTGGCCCAAGCATCCCTGTACAGACAACTCTATAAGCCAGTCCACAGGCTCGCCAAAAAAGAGCTTCCTAGGAGATGGCTCAAACCCTGTTTATAGACTTGAAATCATCCCGAGTTCTACCGGGATTTTTCAGTTCAAAGGTCAAACCAATTTAGGGCTTGTTAAGCTTTATTTTCGAGGTATACCAATCGATGAAAAGGCACCGTATTTTCTGATAAAGGCCGAAAAAGCTGGGGATTACGTTGTTTCAACATTGAGCTGCTCGGTTGAATCTGGAAAAGTTACACCTGTCAACTTCATGGCCACTGAGAGTCTTGACCGAGCCATTGAGGATTACCTTGATCAGTCTGACAGCACATTGATCAAAGTAAACCTAGAATCCGAGTTTTTACGAAAAGAACTTTTTAGACGATTTCCATCACTCTACTCGGGTGGTCCCTTTGCTCCAGATGTGGGCAAATCAGTTCACGTTGAGATGAATCATCTTTCCTTGGACGGAATCAATCGATTCTTTCAAGAGTTGCGTGAAACTGATAAGCATCGTGTGTTGACAGTCATCTCAGTAACATATCTTCAGCTTGTTCAGTCAGCAACAGATCTTCCTCAACCAATTTCCTTAAGTGAGAAAAGAGCCGCTGCACAGTCTCTTGGAACGAAGTGGAAGTCAGTGACAACGCCAAGTCAGGCTCGTCAAGTTGAGTCCTTTTTGAGGTTCCGCTGTAAAAGCGGAAATCAAATCGGTAAAGGTAAAATTCTGAGAAAAAATCTCAATAAATCCGTCAATCCATTAAAAAACAAGGATCGAGAGCCTATCGACTTCAACAAAGGAAAAGAGGAAAAACCGCAGAATCTCAAACCTGTGCAGTTAGATCCCTCTTTGATTTCGAGTGCTCTTAACACCATCACGGATCGTTTTCCAACACTTCGATCCACGCCTCCAATCAATTCAGATATCGAGGGGCAATTGAAACTAAAAATTAGAACTATCGCTTCAGACTATCTCAATGCGGCGTTCAGGCTTTATCGGAGCACGGACAAGTATCATGTGGCGTTAATCTGTGCTGAACACTATGAAAATCCATTGTCGCAGAAGAAATCTGGGCAAATAACAATTTCTCTCAACAGCAAACAGGATAGTGCGGCGCGTCTAACTAAGCACTGGAAGATTTCAGCAAATGCAAATCAGATACCTTTGGTAGAGCGATTTTTGAAAGAGCATGGTGCGACCTTGATTTTTTCGACCTCCAGCAAAACCGAATAGTCAAAGGTCTGATTTTCAATGTTATCGGATTGGATCTTTTCCTGTCAGCCATTCATTAGTCAGATCTCATATCCGGACTGGCCTCACAGCAGATTGTTACAACAAAGTCCCAAATTAATCTAAAGTAAGGGTTCCTAACAGATAGAGCCCTTTGACACACCCAGTGTCACCCGTCTTTCTTTCTTCTCTAAAGTCACTGCTACCACGCAGAGACCCGCTTGTGTCGCCCAGGAAACCTCCGATTCAGATCTGCAAAAAAACACGCGTTCAAGACACATGTTGCAAAATCGAATGTTGTGGAATTTTGTCTTTTCCAAGTCTTCCCAGCGCTTCGGGCATCTAAACTTGAAGCTACAGTTGCTCACACTGGTTTGCCGAGTCGGCTCAAACTCCTGTGCGGGAGCATTCAATTCAAAGTACTCTTGCATCAGGGCATTCGCTTGAGCTTGATCCAGCTCCCGGTTATCATCCATATCAAGATTGTCATTCATGCGATCTTTTCTCCCCAATTTTTGCGGTTATGTTGTTTGTCATTATCTCAAAAGCGAAACAGCTTTGTTCGGAAAGGCTTTGAGAACTTTTTTGTCCATCGTCACAAGCTTTGTGTTCAAGCTATTGGCAAGTGCTACGAACTCGCAGTCATACGCTCAACACTGGCTTGCTCTGACCAATTGCAGCACCTCTGGAGAGCTGACTTGAAAATCAAACCTCTCTAGCAAAAGCTCGCCTTCAGCCTGCAGGGCATACACCTGTTCATAGGTCAGGATGCCTCGCCTGAGATATCCGGCCAGATAATTTCGGAACTCATCGTCTCACTGCATGGGTGCAACCCATTCGGAGACTTGCCCCACTTTTTTAATCCTCAGTGCATTAGTGGTTCGTTCGCCAGATCCAGAGAAAAGCCAGTAATTTCTGTTCAAGAATTTGGTGAGACGAGTTGTACCGTGGGGAAATAGGTGGCGTATCGCCTAATGTCTCGGGTTAGGACAGGTAGGCGGCTCACAGCGGCGTGCGCGCAGATACAGAAGTCACCCAATCTGGATCGTCTTCCAGCACATCAATCATTCGCGCGTAGCCGCGCCATCAACTCTTTGGTCTGCTATTTGACATCGGCTGTCCCCTGTGAGGCTTCAAAACAATACTGAACTTTCACAGTAAGAATTGCTGGCTTGAATCTTTCAACTCAAAGTGATTAGAAAAACCAAGCCCGTTAATTACTTAAGCGCCGCAGCCTCTGCCCTGTTGGCCGAACCTCCCTCTTTCTCAAGAGTAATCGTGGTTGTATTGGGGTACATCCACATGGCGCCAGTCACCAAGTCAGTAATACCCAAGTCTATGAAAGCGCCACCGACCACGCCAGCCGCGTCAGCGGAGCTGGTCAGGCGCGTCGTTTTTTGCGCGTGACCGGGGGCCAGGCATTTCACCACGATATCATCTTTGTCTTTGCCCACTGTCACAGTGTTGTTCCGGGCGTTGATCGATCCAATTTCTCCATCACCGTCGCGGCTCAGCGTGCAACGGGTGTCTTGCGGGTCAAGTTCAAATACCAGGGTTTGGCTGGTGCCCTTGGTAATTGACGCACAGCCAGTGGACAACAACACAAGGAGTAATGCAGGTGCAATAGTTTTCATTGTAGGGTCTCGTAGAAAGGCGTTGTGGAATATCCCGCAACGTCAGCTCATATTGACCCCGGCAAAGCTCATGGGCTGAGCCACTGAAATTGAGCCACCGAAATTCACCCGTTCACTTTTTGACTCAGCACTTCCGCCGCTTCTTCGGTGCACACCAAGGCCAGGCGCAAACGCGCACGTGTCATGCCCACAAACAAGCGGCGCTTGGTGTTCTCATTCAGTTCATCAAATTCGATTTCAGAAAGCACAACACAATTGGCAGAGCGCCCTTTGAATCGAAACACGGTGTCGACAACAAGGGCACCGGCAGAAAAAATGAAATCACCCTCTGCAGTTCGGCCAACGATTTTCTTGAGCGGGTGTGATGCCAACTCATCAAGCTTCAACAGCGCGCTGGATTCAGCACCTCGAAGGGACAGCACAACAATTTCATCGGGCGTGTGGCCTTCTTTCAGCAGCTGATCCACAACGGCAGATGTCGCATGGGCAAGGGAAGTTGAATCACCCGCGGTGTAAGTCTCCAGCAGGGTATCCAGCCCTTCAACCGCACTGCGGCTGCCAATCGGTTCTTCAACCAATTCAAGTTGATTGATGATGTCGGTCACAACACGCGGGCAGCGGTTGCTCACTTGGTGGTCAATGTGAACCCACCCTTTGAAATCGAAAGGTTCGCGTTCATACAAACGCTGGTTGTGGTCCATCAAGGCGATCAAACGACCTTCTGGTTTGCACAGCTTGAACAGGGCTTCCAGCCAGCCTGCTTCAAAGTCTTGTGCCTCGTCTATGACCAGCACATCAAAACTACCTGCCAGTTCTTCAGCATGGTCTAGAAAATAATCAACGCTGGCCTGAAAAGCGGAAGTTCCTGCTTGATAAAGGAAACCTTTCGATTCATAAACCACCCTCGCCATTTCATGGAAGGTGGTGCATGCACTGGCCTGCCCCGTGGCTGTTTTCATGTCGACTGCGAGGTTGCGGTTAAAGCACACATACAAGGCTGAGAGACCATTCTGGTAGGCGGTGCGCACTTCATCCAATGCCAATTGGGTTTTGCCAGAACCAGCGGTTGCATTGATCAACAATCGAAAGGGCACACCATGCATCTTGCTGACCCATTCAGACAAGCCGGCGCCCTGTTCGATGTACGCCGATTTCGCAAGTTGCCCAAGGAAACCGATGTCATAGCGAATCCGCAAGTTGTTGCCCAGGAAATCCGAGATCAGGTTGATGTCCTGACACGCGCCCTTGTGCGGTGGGCGTTCGTGGAAAATATCGAGGATCACATTGGGCAGAACGATTGCATTGTGCTGATCCACAATACGATTCACCGGAATACCAGCCGCCGCTTTGTTTTGAACCACGTAATCCGGACAATACACCAGCATGTCAATGTCCAGCTGCTCATGGTTTCGCACGTCGCTTCGCGCTTCAAAGGCAGTCAGCAGGTTTTCCAGGCTGCGGTTCATTTGCACCAGCACACTCTTGGGCTTATTGCTGTAGAGCTTGGTCAGCCCCTGCTGGCCTTCCTGCAAGCCACCATTTTTTTGTTCAATCAACAACAAACGACCCAATGGGCTAAGCACAATGAAATCGATTTCCCCCAGAAAAGTCTTGTCGCAATTCTGGGTGGCCCAATGAACCGAGTGAAACACCTTGTAGGTTGAGGGCAGCGCTTGGGCAAGCCAGCTTGCTGTTTTGTACTCCTCTCGCTTGTTGGCTGGTACTGGGCCAACAAGGTCAGGATGGGGAATCAGTTCTGCCATAAGCCACTCGCATTGATTTAAAGATTATCGAGCCCCTGCTGCAGCGCTTCTTGTACGCGCTGCCGAAGCGATTCAGGTGCCAATACCTTCACATGGGGTACATGCCGCAAAATGTCCATGATCAGCTCAGTCGGGTTACTGAACGGCACCGTGAGTCGATACACCCCACTCTCTGCAAAAGCAGCTTTTTGTTCAGGGTGCCAGGTTTCCTTGCTGACCCACTGGGCACGCGGTGCCGTAAATTCAAGCACTGCATGCTCCACCACTTTGCCGGTAAATGCGCCATAACCGGAATCCAGCTCGGCCTGAATTTCCGACTCGGCCAATTCCAGGGCCTCGCTTTCGGTGGCCTCAACACGATTGATGGCATCCAGCGCGAAACTTCGAATGCCCCCACGCAAGTGGCACCAGGCATCCAGGTACCAGTTCTCTCGATAGTGGGTCAGCCGCTGTGGCGAAACCTCCCTGCGAATCACCTCGCCCCTGTTTCTGTTGTTGTGGTCAATCACAATTCTGCGGCGTTGAACAACCGCTGTTGCAAGGGGTGCAAAGTGCTCTGGTTCATAAGCGCGGGCGGTCACCTTGTGAATTCGAATTCGCTTCAACACCAAGTCTGCAGACATGCCTTCCTGCTCAAGCAGGCTTTTCAGCCGCGAGAGCAAGGGCTCGATGTGTGGGGTCAGAAGACCGGGCTCAAGCGAAGAAAGCAACTGCTGCATGCTCAGCAGTGCGTAAATTTCCGAGGCACTAAACCACAAGCCCGGCAATTCATAGGCATCGCCAACACCTTGCTTGTCGAACCTGTACCCGCCTGCGTCACGGTCCCAAATCACTGGGGCATTCAGGCGATCCCGCATGTACTCCAGGTCACGCTTGAATGTGGCCAAGGAAACACCCAGTTCCTCGAGGAACGAATCGACCGACACCACGCGGCGTTCGTGAAGCATTCGATCGATTTTGTACAAACGTTCAGTGCGATTCATGGTTCAAACCATCCCGATTTATTTTTATTCTGGCTGATCAAAATTGTCAGTCTTTTTTCAACGCATCAAACTTGCCCGCCATGGTCGGGTTGCCGCGAGTCAGTTTCTTGATTGTGACATCCTGCGCCTTGTCGTTGGCCAGTCGAAGGTTTCTGTCTGTACCCAGCAAAGCCTCCTTGGTTTTTTGCAGGTGGTCAATCGACTTGTCGATTTCATCAATCGCGGTTTGAAACTTCTTGGCTGCCAATTCGTAGTTTTTTGAAAACGCGGTTTTGAACGTGTCCAGGTCATTTTCGAAGTTGGTGATGTCGATGTTCTGCGACTTCACCAGCGCAAGTTCTGCCTTGTACTTCACCGTGTTCATCGACGCATTGCGCAGCAGCGTAATCATGGGAATGAAAAACTGCGGGCGAACCACGTACATCTTCGGGTAACGGTGGAACATGTCCACAATACCCGTGTTGTACAACTCATTGTCGGGCTCAAGCATTGAAACCAGCACCGCATATTCGCAGCCCTTCTCGGTTCGGTCCTTGTCCAGCTCTTTCAGAAAATCTTCATTCTTGCTTTTCGTGGCTGTGCGGTCACTTTCGTTTTTCATCTCGAACATGATGGACACAATTTCTGTACCTGAATCGTCCATGTCGCGGAAAATGAAGTCGCCCTTGCTGCCGGTGCGGGCATCGTTGTCTTTCTCGAAGTAAGCCCTTGGAAACGCGGTGGCGCGAATTCGGTTGAATTCGATTTCGCAATGCTGCTCCAGGGTTTCGCCCACCATCTTGGTGGACAGGCGGGCCTTCATGTCGCGCAAGCGTTCAATGGCCTCGTCGCGGTCCTTGATCTGGGTTTCGTAGCGGTCTTTCAGCGACTGCTCGGAAAGCTGTTTTTCCAGCACCACTTTCTCAAGGCCGTTTTTCAGTTCATCGCGTTCTTTTTCAACAGTGCCCACGGCCTGGGTAATGGCCAGTTGTTGCGAAACGGCCATGGAATCAAGCCTGGCTTTCAACGCTTGAATTTCGGAATCCTTGGCGGCCGCCGCCTTTTGCAGTTCGTTCAACAAATTGGCCTGGGCTAATTTCGCCAAGTTTTCCTTTTCCTGCTGAGCCTGGGCAAGCTGGTTTTGAAGGGCATCGCGTTCTTTTTCGACTTTGCTTAATGCCTCGGTCACGGCGATCTTGCGTGCCATTTCCCCTTCGTTCAGCTTGGCCTTCAGGTCTTGAATTTCCGTGTCTTTCACTGCGGCGGTTCGCTGAAACTCACCCGCCAGTTGGGTTTTGGCCAGGTCTACGGCGTTCTGCTTTTCTCTCTCGGCCAGCTCCAGCCGCTCGTGAATCTGGCTTTCGAATTCCGTGTCCCGCACCTGTTTGACAATGTCGGCATAGCCCGCTTCGTCGATCTTGAAGGCCTTGGAACAATGGGGGCATTTGATTTCGTGCACGGCTGCTTCTCCTGTGGATTTTCATGATTGTAATGTTTCAAATACAAGGAAGTTAATCATTCTTGATAGGCAGCGCAAATACCCATGCAAGCCATGGTTTCCCCTTACTTTCATTCACCATGGAAATACTCCTTACTTGTAATATTTCAGTAAGGCTCATCTGTTGAGCTACCGGGTCTGGTTAAATAATGCGTTGGCAAATACGGCTGAATTAAAGTCGACAATTACGCCAGTTATGCGACCGATTATTTGTTCGATTATTTGATCTTTCAGTCAATCAACCCTTTCAATGGAAAACAGTGCAAAAACGCAACCAGGAAATTCTGTTTTCCGCATCAGACCTGACTTACTTCGCAGAGTGCAAGCACCGCACCTGGCTTGACCGTTGCCACCTTGATTCACCCATGGAAAGGGCCGATGAAACGGAATCCATGAAACTGGTGATGAAAAAAGGGCTTGAGCACGAGGCTGCGTATTTGCAAACCCTGAAAGATCAGGGTTTGAATGTGGTTGAAATAACAACCAAGGAGCTTGACGAACAAGTTCGCCTGACCACCGAAGCCATTGAAAACGGAGCAGACGTGGTATTCCAGGCCACGCTTCGCCGCGGTGCGTACATTGGGCACGCCGACTTTCTTGTGCGTACACCCCACAAAAGCCCAAGCGGTCAGTGGGTGTACGACGTGGTGGACACCAAGCTTTCCCACCACACCAAGACAAAATTCCTTGTGCAACTGTGTTTCTACAGTGACCTGCTGGCCGATATCACCGGGCAACTGCCTGAACACATTCACGTGGAGCTGGGCAATGGCCAGCGCGACACCTACCGCGTGAACGACTACTTTGCCTATTACCGCAAGTTGATGGCCGATTTCGAAGCCAGCCTTAGCCTGCACACGCCACAGCCCGTGACCTACCCCGACCCCTGCAACTTTTGTAGCTTGTGTCACTGGCGTGAACGTTGCGACCAGCAAAGGCTGGAAGACGACCACTTAAGCCAGGTGGCCAACATCACGAAAACGCAAATCGTGAAGCTGGCTTCAATCGGTGTGACCACCATGAAAGGGCTTTCCCAACTGGGTGAGAACGCGAAAGTCAAAGGCATACAGGAACCCACTTTGCTGCGCCTTGCTGAACAAGCCGCCTTGCAGGTTCATGAAAAGGAAACTGGCGAAGCAGTGGCCAAGTGCCTGACCAACGTTGATGAAGGCAAGGGGTTTGAGCGCCTGCCACCGCCCGATGAAGGCGACCTGTTCTTCGACATGGAAGGCGACCCCATGTACCCCGAAGGCCTGGAATACCTGTTTGGGGTGTACTACTTCGAGAACAACAAGGCCGAATTCAAAGCCTTCTGGGCCCACACGCGTGCAGAAGAAGGCCAAGCATTTTCCAGCTTCATGAACTTTGTGAATGAACGCCTGGCGCGCTATCCAAACGCCCACATTTACCACTACGCCCATTACGAAAAAACGGCCTTGAAACGGCTGATGAGCGTGCACGGCCTACATGAAGATTCTGTCGACAACCTGCTGCGCCATCACAAACTGGTCGACCTGTACAAAGTAGTTCGCGAGGGCCTGCGCATTTCCAAGCCCAGTTATTCCATCAAGCAGGTTGAAAAGTTTTATGGCACCGCGCGCACGGTAGAAGTGACCAACGCCGCCGATTCAATTGTGGTGTATGAACGCTGGCGGCATGAACAGAACCCGGAATTGCTGCAAAGCATTGAAGACTACAATTTTGATGATTGCAAATCGACCTGGGAACTGCGCGAATGGCTGCTGAAACAACGCCCAGCGCATGCCGCATGGTTTGACAAAAACCGGGAATTGCCTGGCAAGCCGCAGACCGACAAGCAACTTGAAATGGCTGAGCAACGCGCAGCCAAGCAGGTTGAACATGAAGCCTACCTGGCCGAGTTGCCTAATCGCCTGGCGAACAGCAAGTACACTGGCCAATTGCCCGAGCAATACAGGCAACTGCTTTGCCAGTTGATCGATTTCCACAAGCGCGCAGCAAAGCCTGCGTGGTGGGCCATTTTCGAACGTATTGAAGCCGAGCCGGAAGAATTGCTCGACGACATGGAAGTGATTGCAAACCTGCAGTTTGCAGACCAGTTGGTGAAGGGGCTGATTCCACGCCTAAGCAAGTGGAAATTTCCTGAACAGGAATTCAAGTGCAAAGCGGGCGATGGCGTCAAAGTGCTGGATGCAGAAACAATGCCCAGCGGCACGATACAAAGCATTGATGAAGAAAACTGCGAACTGGTTCTGTCGTGTACACGCCTGCCATTGAAATACGCAGAACCCGGGCGGGCCATGCACATTTCAGTGGGCGCACCATTTGATACCTCAATCATTGCAGATGCCGTATGGCGGTTTGTTGAAAGTGAAATAGATGGCGATTCAGAACAATCAGCCGTTCGCCAATTCCTGCTTCGCCAGCCACCCCGATTCACACACAAAAAAGTGGGCGATGTGCTGGTTCAGCCTGAACGGGAATGCGGGCAAACCACCTTGCAGCAAACCACCGAGCTGATCCGCAACATGGACCACAGCTGCCTGTTTGTTCAAGGCCCACCAGGCACCGGAAAAACATACACCGGCAGCCACGTAATTGCGGAACTGATTCGATGCGGCAAGAAAGTGGCCATTAGCTCCAACAGCCACAAGGCCATCAACAACCTGGTGGAAAAAACTGCGCAGGTGCTGGAAAGGATGGGGCACAGTTACGAAGGCGTGAAAGTATGTAGCACCGATGACCAGGAAGCCCACGGCTTTTGCATCAGCAACCTCAAGAAAAAAGATATTTTTGAAGATGACTCGCTTGCTCCGGAAGATGTGCCCGACCTGCTGGCAGGTACAGCCTGGCTGTTTTCCAGTTGGCAGCTCACTGACTGTTTCGATTACCTGTTCATTGACGAAGCCGGCCAGGTGGCCACCGCCAACACCGTGGCCATGGGCCAGTGCGCCGACAACATAGTTCTGCTTGGCGACCAAATGCAACTGGGCCAACCCATTCAAGGCGACCACCCCGGCGAAAGCGGACTGTCCACGCTTGAATACCTGCTGGGTCACAAAGCCACCATACCTGCAGATACCGGTGTGTTTCTTGATCAAAGCTATCGCATGCACCCGAACGTGTGCAATTACATATCCACCACCTTCTATGAAGGCCGCTTGCGGCATGCTGAGAAAACCGAGAACCAGGGCCTGGTTTTAGCCGGGCCATTAGCAGAACAATTTTCGGCGACGGGAGTTTATTGCTACCCGGTGATGCACGATGGCAATTCGCAAAAAAGTATTGAAGAAGCTGAAGCCATAAAAGGGCTTTACGTGGAGTTGATGAAGCAGAGGTTTGTTGGAACGAAAGGTGAAGTGCTGCCCATGAATGCAAAAGAAATTCTGGTGGTTGCACCTTACAACGCGCAAGTCAACCTACTAAAACGAGTGCTTCCTGACGGGGCACGAGTTGGTACAGTAGACAAGTTTCAAGGCCAAGAAGCACAGGTGGTGCTGGTTTCCATGGTGACCTCGAATGAACATCACATGCCACGGTACCTGGAATTTCTGTTCAGCCGGAACAGGCTGAATGTAGCTGTTAGCAGGGCGAAAAGCTTGGCCGTGGTGGTGATGAGCCCGGGGTTGGCCGAGGTGCGGAGCGAGAAGCCGGAGACGTTGGGATTGATCAATACTTTTATTGGGTTGGTAGCAAGGTAAGTAGTTAGATTTCAGAACCTTTAAATTTTTTGTGCAATTGGGAGTGATGTAGTGAGTATTTCTGAAACTGTAGAGCAGTTGTTGTTGGCAAATGATTTCAAACCGGCAAGAGCTGCCACCAAGAAAAAATCTTCATGGTTGATGCCGAAGTCTGGAGAAGTGTTTTATGTGAATAGAGCATCACGCGATGGCGTTAGCATGTTTATATTTCACCCGGACAAGAGTAAGCAGGCCGCTGAAGCTGTCCAGAAAGCAGGACTAAAATTTGGCCCGGACTACTTTCATTCGAGCAATATGACATTGTTCCCAAAGCGCCAAAACAAGGGTGTCAATTTGATTCCCTATGGATGGCCTGTGGATGCCAAAGGGCTTGATCAGATAAAAAATCTTGTTTTTGAACTAAAGTAAAGCAACGGGAAGTGTAGTGGTATCGCCGCTATGACATGCCCCAGACTTTTCGATCAAGCTTGACTTAATCACTATCGTCTCTCAGCAAAGTGAGAGACGAAATTAAACTAGCACAAATCAGCGATGAGAAAAATTCTTCGAATCCAGAGAAAAACCGATAACAATACCAGGGTGGAGAAGATAAAAAGTCAAGGCGTAAGCGAACCAATGATTTGTGCATTGTGAGCCAAAGCCGCAATCAATTCGGTACCTTATCCAAAAGCCACGGTAAATTACTTCTTAACAAGCATATCCACATACACATTAGCCTACCTTGTTAGACATTGTTAACTTATTGAGATCCTTCAAAGATTCACAACGTCCCGAGAATAAATAACTGATCCCTCGATGCAAATGCAACCTAAAATAATCGGTGATATGTTCGTCAGTAGGCTGCACATCATCTTTCATTGCCTTGACTAGTAACAATGTCCAATACTCTTGTTCGAAGCCACCCGTAAAAGTCTTCCAGGTCATATCAACGTTTGAATCAGATGGGATCTTTTCAGCCGGAGGTTTCGTGGGCTCTGCAAGCGAAAGGCAAAGCGCCCAACGGCAGAGCACATTCCAATTCTGAATGCCTGTTCTTCTTTTCAGCGTGATAAGTTGATTCTTGGCTTTTTCTGATACACGAACATTTTCGATCATGCCGCTCTCCTTGAAGCATTCAAATAACCTGAGTGGACCAATGTCGTTTTCTGATCCTCGTGATACTCAAGTGTATATTCGGCATAAACCCAAGGTTTCAAGTTGTCATAGTGTTCACCTGTAATCTCTACATCGGTGGACAAAAGAACAATTTGGTGAGAAACCTTAGAGAAATAATTCTCTACCAAGAGCCTTCTGTGCGTGTCATCCAATCGACCCAACGGGGTGTCAACCATCATCGGAATATCTCTTTTTGATGCTCTCTTTAATGCCCACAAAATTGCAATAGCCAAAAGCTGTCTCTCACCAGCCGACAATTGATCTGCTGAAAGCCTGAGACCTTCATCTGTAAACAAGGACAGTTGACATGTATCAGGACAAATACTCACTTTGGTTATCAAGGATTTTTTACGCATGAGTTGAGCAAAGGACTCCTGTACCAAAGCTTCGAGACTAGATACGTTCTGGGCTCTAAGTCGTTCCTCAAATTGCTTCAGAACAGTCCTTACTTTTGATGAATAATCGCAAATACGTTTTAGGTCTTTATCTTGCAGTTCTTTCTCAAGTAGGGCGGCACGAAGCTTTTCAAGCTTTTCAAGCTCAAACTCAATTTTACCGAGAGAATCCTCGTAGGATGTACATTCGTTTCGAAGCTCAACCAACTCAACTTGTAAAACAGAAATCTTGTCGATTAGGCCTTTAACCTGTATCTCATTAGGGACCGCCGCGATAGTACGGTCTATCAACTCTAGTTGCTTCGAAAGTTCTACTTCCATTTCAAATCGATTTGACGCACCTGAAATAGAAAACCTTAAATCCTCACAAAAAGCCTCAGAATCATTCAGACGATTTCGATCCATATTGCCTAGAAGGTTTAAGTAAGCCTCCTCGCTCTTGGGAAGTTTAGGACGAGTCGGTAGCGCCTTCTGAAGCAGATCGAGAGCAGAGCCATCACCATTTTTGGCAAAAAGTTTAACCAATTTATCGTGGTATTCGTTCACTGCATCTAACTTAGCGATTGACGATAGATGAGTCTGCTTTTTTATTAGAAGCCTAGCTGCATCATCAAATAGTGATTGAACAAGTGAAAGCGGTTGAATACCTGAAACTTCCCTAATAGTGTCAGACTTAATTTCTGCTATTTTTTTCTCCAGTTCAGCTCTCTTCGCGTGAAGATCGTTACGCTTCGCATAAAGATCACCACCAAGCTCCTTAAGCTGCTTTTCCAAATCAGTAGACTTCTGATTGTTCAAAGCTGTTTTCTGGTCAACATCGCTAATAGAGATTTGAAGTGACTTTTTATTGTCGACCATTACCCGAAATTTTTCTTCTAACTCTTCTAGCTGAACACGTTCAGCCGCATTCACAGCGCCCTTCCTTTTCTGCCTCTCAACAATACCCAAATCTCGCTCTAGATTCTTTACAACATCTAGTCCGAGAAGAGCATTAATAGCAGTTTTTAGGTATCCAGCAGATTGCAATGGGTCGGCCAAACTTTCTATGCGTTCACCATCGAAAAAAAATAGATCTGCGACTTTACTGGGTAAAAGCTCTTCAACTAAATCGGACCAGGTTTCAGATAGGAGCTGTTCAAACAAACCATACCTCAGAACCTGAACCTCTTCATGAATTCGTGCCCCGCCTTTCCAAGTTCGAAAGATTTTGTACTCCCCGAAACGGCCATCCAATTCACCCATAAAGGACAGCTCAATGGCAGCAGCCTCGTCTTTCGCAAACCTATTGAATGAACTTTTTATATATGAAGAATAGCCGCCTGAAAACGAATTGAGAAAAGGACTTTTAGCGCCGTACAACGCAAGTTGTACCGCCTCCAAAATAGTAGTTTTTCCACTACCATTCAAAGCACCTATGAGCACTACACTTCCGTTACCGTATCCCTTCCCGAGGTCAATGGTGTGACGCCCTTTGTAAATGCCGAAATTGTGTAAAACTAATTCGGTAAATCTCATTTCCTCATCCCTTCTGAATTCTCGACCTGGGCTGTCTTCAGCTCAACTACTTCATCCGTGAAGACCACGCTTTCATCACCAGTAGCAACCTCTAGCTCAGCCAACGCTAATTCCTGTCCTTTACTACGGCGCAAAGTTTCTCGTTGTAGAGCGAACTCCAAAGCTTCTTCTTCGCCAGTCCATGCCGAACGCTTAAGTACCTGTTCCAACTCTTGTAGAACTCCCGAACGGCGTGTTGCTCGTTGATAGTTTTGCTCAATGAACAACAAATTCCGTAGACCTTCGTAAAGTAAGTCAGCCTGTTCAGAAGCCACCTGCCCCCCTTCGTGGGCAGACTCATCGGTAGCATCTTGAGCAACCTGTTTCAAAAGCGCTAAAGCTTCAGCATCGAATTTCAAAGAGTCTCTTTCAGTAAGATCGAAATATTCTTTACCAGTCACCTCTTGATATATTTTCGGCAACACGTCTTCGATTTCATACTTTTCCTCTAACCAAATTCTACGAATCGCCCTAAGCTCGTCATCGTTTATCACACGAAAATCATTCAACGACTCAGGAGCCATTTTCCTGCAGTCTAACTCCGCCTCAAGAATCGCTCTGAGTAAGCCTGCCCTATACTCCTGCTTATATGGACCATGGACAAGTTTTGCATCCGATAGATCTTCACCTTTGGCCATGAGCATCAGACTGCCATTCATTCTTCTAAAGTCTCGGTTTTTCCACTCCCGATTTCTGCCTGAAAAACCTCCCTCTTCCTTTTCCAAGCTGATATCAAGCCAAATATTTCTGAAGTCGGAAAGGGGTTGCATCCACTTCTTTTCTTCATCGTTTTGGATCATCGCTGACATCGACTTATCTTTCTCGACTAACGTGCAAACGAAACATCCAAACCGGCTATCCCCACATGAGGGAGTCGTAGAATCCACTACTAAAGGACACTCTCTGTCTTTGGTTCCATCCCTGTACATGGATAGCAAGTCACTATTTGGGACCCCCCAAGGATTCTGATGAACGGCAAGATACTCCCAAACATCATCATTACTCCAATGCTTTACGGGTGAGTAGATCCAGCATCGGTCTAACTTTGGATTTCCATTGCGACTTAAATCAAAATCGGCCCTTGTTGAGCCTTTCGCATAAACCTCCATCGTTTTTTTACGAGAATTACTCTCGGCACTTCTAGTTCCCAAAACTACAATGGCTTCACCATGTTGATTCAACATTTCACTAATGAAGGTATTCGATGGATCAATCTTCAGTCTTGAAGTACACCACCGAAACATTTTTCTTGGTGCTGGGTATCCCCGGCCAATTAAATTTACCCAAAAGCTGTTTTCGATGGCAGGCGTCAGTCTGTGCGCTACGATTGGCATACCCTGTTTATTTGCGGCTTGCATCATAACTTTTAGACTGTTATCGACCCACATTGCCACGACCGGGTTTTCAACCAAAGTGTCTGTGCTTATTACATGAATGGTTTTTTTCCGTTGCTCCGACGGTAGCTCACTTATTGCCTCCCACACCAACTGCAGCGTGGCCGTGGAATCTTTACCACCGCTGTAGCCAACAACCCATGGCAGATAGTCGGCCAAGTAAAGAGCCTGTATCTGGGCTTTCGCAAGAGTAATCGTCTCTTCTAAACCTAATTCAGCGAATGCACTTTTAGAGACGAAACTAACGGTTTGACTCGAGAGCCCTTGCTTATCAGTCATTTGCACCCCTGTGATGGTTTTCAATACGTCTTTCTTCAGGACTTAATTCGAGCCCCAAACGATTTTTTATGAAATTTGTTGTCAATGTAACGTTATTGGAGGCTTTGGAAACGCGACCACCTACTAAGGCACGCCCCTCCCACACGCTTACATTTGCTCTGCTCCAATTAATTCTGGAGAGTTCTTGCAGGTCCTTTTGCCAAGTCTTTGGTCGCTCACTAAGAAGCTGAGCCCCGACAACTCCTAAAGCCTGTAAGGTGATTGCGTGTGAATGAATGTAATCGCGTCGGACCTCGCCAGCGGAAAGTTTTGACTGCTTGACAAGCTGCCATTCAGGAATCTGAAGCGCCACTTGCTCCCAAAACTCACAACAGGTTTTTATCTGCTTATCAGCTAAGGCATCACTTGATACAATTCCATCCACACACGCATTCAGCAACTCAACACAACCAGAATGAATGGCACTTAGTGTGAAGAGCTTCTTAGATCGCTCAGCGAGAGTGGTTTTCTCCATTTCAACCATGCCTTGAAATGCACAAGATAAAATTGCAACCTGCCTAGAAACGTTAGAGCTTTCGTTTCGATGGTCATAGAGCAAACCAAGACTTTTACTAGGCTTAACAGCATGGCGGTTCAGGTCGGCGAACATTTGTTGACTGCGCTTCAATCCTTGATCTACAAAAAACACTACAGCAATAGTCTCGTTGCCAAGGGAAGGCTCTTTTTGAATAGCGGATTCAATAGCTGCGCGTCGATGCTGACCATCATTAATCACAAATTTTGACGACATATCCACGTGCAACGCACCCACTCTGTTGGCTTCGCCAAAGTCTCCGAGCGGTGAGAAATGGACCGGCCCATCGATAGACGCTGTAATCGCAGAGAACACGTAGTCATGCTTATTGTCGACAAGATAGCTCGCGATCTCTGGGACACGACTTCTGTTCAGAATTCGCTGTGCACGAAGTTCTGGCGAAATTTCCTCTTCATCGAAGAGGAAAACCTTTGGGATTAGTGTTAGGGGGCACATGGAAACGTAATATTCACGTCCCGCTTGAAGGCCCCTTATGGCAGGAAAGACATACTCGAAGCTGTTCACTGTATATGTATGTTTAATTTTTAACATACACATTGTAGTTACAAGATCTTACGAAATCAATGTTTGCATCAACAATAATTTAAACATATCGAAAACAACAGCATCCCGAGGCCCTAGCCGGTGCTATCAGTTGATCAGCAAGGAAGACGCTCAACCATTGACAGTAGAAAACAAGCTTTTTATATCAGGTCAACTCTCGACCTTCGAGCAATGAGCCAAACTGACCAAGAATTCCAGATTTGTTTGCGAAAGCAGGGTTCTGAGATTGAATCCATTCAAGGAATGCTGAAGACCAATTTGCTTGATCAAAAACACGAGTTCGGAGGTCATCCATACCTGCAGCCGCAAATTCCTCAAAAATAATAAATTTATCCCTTGAGCGAGATTTCGAAAGAATATTGGGGTCGTTACTGTCCGCCAAAGCCATACAATTAATCAGAACATGGTCCATAGCCTTAAAGTAATCTTGAGCTATAGGCTCCCCGGACTTGACTACTGTTTTCTTTCTAGATTGTTCAAATCCAACACACGCGCAGAATACCAGTGCCTCTTTATAAGTATCAAAAATGTTTCCTCCCTTCCCATCCGAATTTTTACAAAGTTTAGAAAGCATTTCCTCATGCTCCTTAGGCCAGCGAATACGATAACTCTCAGAACCCTTTGAATCACCATTGGAACTCACATCAGTATCAAACATGGTAACCCTCGACAATTTTTGACAATTCAAACTCCCCTTCGGCAGTCACTACTTTCTCATAGACTAAGCTGTATTCCCTTTCAATTCTTCGTTCAATTTCAGCTTTTACCTCAGCACGCCACTGAGTAGGTGACACCATAAGGATGATTTGACTTGCAAGCTCGGGTATAAACTGTGAAATTTTTTGTGAATATTGAAATCCAAGAGCACCAAAAGGAGAATCCATGACAATAGGGTAAACGCCACCTTTGATGAACACTGACTTATCGACAGAATGCTTACGAGCATAAGCAACAATGCTACCAATGAAAGCAAGACTTGCGATCTGTTTCTCCCCAGTGGATCCAAGTACATCCGTCTGAACTGTGCCTACGGTCTTCTTAACGCTCAGGGTATAACTATCGGAAATGCTAGCTGAATATGGTTTTCTTGTTACATTCGCATAGGTTTTTCCGAAGAGATCAGAAATATCAGAACGAACTGTTTTGGAAAGGGCTGCGTGAAGCTTTTCAAGGCCGAATGCACAAGATTTAGCAAAATCAATTCGTTCGCTTATAAGCCGGGCACGAGTGTCCAACTTACTTAACTCTTTGATTTCTTGATCAAGCTCGGTAATCTGCTGCGAAATAATACTCAGCTTATCTTCAAGAACACCTATCTTTTTAATCGAATCTTCAACACAACCAGTAAGGAAGACTCTTCTCTCCTCATAAGACTTGGCATTGGGAATATCTTCTAGAATCGTATCGCTAAGATCATCGAGAGAACCGATTATTTTACCTAATTCGCTCTGCAAACGAATTCGAGATTCGATAAGTGAATTAATATCACCGAAAAGTTGATAACGCTTCTCCTCCAATCCGGAAAGATTATTCACAACCTCAAGATAAGAATCCTCAACATCAGAAGACGTAGTTTTGGAATTTCTATATTCGTTTAAATGAGCGACATGATCAGGATTAGAACTAAGTGATAAACCGCAGATACATTTGCCGCTATCAATTAATCCGTCTATAAAGCTCGCGCGAACAAGAGACGGTAGTTCGCCTTTCGATTTCTTCTCATGCGCGATCGTTCTGCATTTATCGAAAATTGATCCGGAAAAAGCTAGCATACCTTGGCCTCTGAGACGCTCTCTTACAAGCCAGTTATTATTCTTAATCTCTCCTTCTAAAGAATTCTTCTCAACCTCCAACCTCTTTCTCTCTTCTACAATTACAGCTGCCTCTTTAATACGTCCAAGCTCTGTTTCAATAGACTGAATTTCCGTACGCAATTCGTTTAGATTTTTATTCTCTACTTTGTGGTCCTCAAGCAATTTATTATGATCTTCATTCAGGCTATCAAAAAGCTCGGCCTTCTTTTGTAGCTCCCCCTTGGTGCAACCCTTCAATTCCTTCTGAAAACGGGTAACTACATTTTGAGAAACATGCTTCATCGCACGCTCAACGAACTCAATCCCCATCAAAACTTTAATAGCATTTCTTATCTCAAAGCTGTTCGATGCACCTGCAAGTTTTTCAATCCGCTCACCATTAAAGAAAAAATATGGTTGCATTTCTTCAGGCAATATCTGATTGATTCGAACTTGGGGGTTATGAGCGAGCTTTGATGCCGAGTGCTCAGTATAATCCACCCTTACAATTGGTTTTCCAATAGTTTCAGCCTTAAGTGGACCAGTTTTTTGATAGGTAAGCTCTCTTCTGACTGCGAATAACTCTCCTTCATCCTCAAACTGCAACTCAACTACAACTTGAATTCGGTCATTAAGCGCAGCTTTAAAAATTGCCGATTCGCTCACTAGTAATTCTTCACCAGAATCGAAATCAGTTTTTCCGTAAAGGCACCACTTAAATGCATTTAATATTGAAGTTTTACCCGCACCATTTTCACCATGAATAACGATCACATTGGTTGCTGATGTTGTGGAAAGGTTAAGTATATGGTCGCCGGAAAATTGTCTATAATTACTTAACTTCAACTTCTTAAGTAACATCTTTCACCTCTTTTTCGATCAAAGATTGAATTCTATCAATCATATCCGCCTCTCTTTGCTTGTCGAGAGTTAAGTCTCTTATATCCTTAGCTTGATATTCTAGTGCAAGTATTGCATTAATAACATTTTTTTGAGCTTCATTCAAATCCGAAAAAATGGAATCTAAATTACTTTTGCTTTCCATAACTAACTCCTAGCGATCAAGAAGACCGTATTGCTTTTTTATATTTCTCAAAACATTTAAACTTTCACCAGAGTTTCGAGCCAAAACAGAAAACTCTGTAGATCGAATTAATTCTTTTTCAATCATTTTTCTTTCTATTGCCATATCACTAGCAATTAGCTTCGATGAAGGGGGTAGCACAATAAAATCAAAGATTCGAGCCAATTTTTTGCCAGGGTAGTTCCTGAGTATCCGACCTCTTCTTTGGATATATTGACGAGGATTTGTACTGGATGCAAGAATGTATGCGGTTTCAGTTCTAGGAATGTCAACCCCCTCATCTAAACATTTAATCGCAGCAATAAAACCTACACGTCCACTAGCAAAGTCACTAAGTGCTGAAGCTCTTTCAATTTTCGATTCATATCCGGTATATCGTGCAATACTAAATCCCAGTTTTTTCCCAACTAGCGTAACCACCCTATCGATAGCAGGTCCCTCATCATCGATTCTATCACCACAATAAATTAGACTAAATTGATGCTCTTTTTGTTTGGAAATCAGTCTTTCAAGCTCCAAATATTTATTTGATGCATCCGACAATAGTCTTGCCCGTTGAAAAAGAAGCATATCTAATGATGAATTTTGTCCATTTTCAAACTCCCCGCCATTAAATGAAGCTAGACGAGCAATTTTTCGAGATAAATCGATATATTCCGAAGCCTCCACCTCGGTTAGTTCAACTAAAACTGGAAAATAATCATATTGACATAAAGTTGACTGATTTAGAGCG
>JAIXTE010000074.1 GCA_027484315.1 Burkholderiales bacterium
TCACTCGGCGCACAAATGAACCTCAGCAAATCTGCTGGTTCTCTTGAAACTTCCATTGCACGCCTGTCTTCTGGCCTGCGTGTCAACAGCGCGAAAGACGATGCAGCTGGACTTGCCATTGCTGAACGCATGACAGCCCAGATCAAAGGCTTCGATGTTGCTTCCCGCAACGCCAACGACGGCATTTCATTGCTTCAAGTGGCTGATGGCGCTTTGGGCAAGATCACCGACAACCTGCAGCGCATGCGTGAATTGGGTGTTCAGTCCAAAAACGGCACTTTGAACGACACCGACCGCGCCAACCTGAACCGGGAATTCTCGGAACTGGCCAACGAAGTGGGTCGTGTTGCAACCGGTACGTCTTTCAACGACAACACGGTATTTGCCTCCGCCAACAAGTCCGTTGAACTGCAGATCGGTGCAGGCAATGAAACCACCGACACCTTGGCCGTGAACCTGACAGACGACGGCACAGCCACCGGCAACGACTTGCAAACCACCCTGGGTGGCGCAACACAAGCCCTGATTGCGACAGCACTGGGTGGTGTGGATTCCGCAGCCAACGCTGAAACCGCGATCGACACCATCGACACTGCCATTGATGACATCACCAACCTGCGTTCTACAGTCGGTGCTGGCTTGAGCCGACTGGAACAAGTGGCTTCCTCACTGGAAACCAACAGCAGCAACCTGAGTTCAGCCCGTGGCCGCATCATGGACGCTGACTTCGCCAAAGAAACTGCGAACCTGACCCGTTCACAGATCCTGCAACAGGCCGGTACTGCCATGTTGGCCCAGGCCAACCAGTTGCCCAACAACGTGTTGAGCTTGCTGCGTTAATCGAAGACTGGCTCCGAGCGACCCCTGGTTTGACAGTGCACCCTGCAACACGCACTGGAAAACCGGGGGAAGTTCAAACAAAAAGACCCAATTACGGCACCCTCGCCGCAAACTTGAGGGCCATCAAAAATTCTCTTGAGAAAGTGAATTTTTTCGCATTTTTTTCTAAAGTTCCTGTTTTTTCAAGCGTTAAGGAATCATGAGGCAGCACACACAGTGATGCAGCCCGATGAAATCAACTGAATCGCTTGGAGAAATATCATGCTAGGAATCAATACCAACGTTGCATCGCTGACCGCCCAGAAGAACCTGTCGGGTTCAGGCATCGGTTTGAACAACTCAATCGCCCGCCTGTCCTCTGGCCTTCGTGTGAACAGCGCCAAAGATGACGCGGCTGGCTTGGCCATCGCCGAGCGCATGCAAGCGCAGATCAAGGGCTTTGATGTGGCTGCCCGCAACGCCAACGATGGTATCTCCCTGCTGCAAGTGGCCGACGGCGCCATGGGTAAAATTTCAGACAACCTGCAGCGCATGCGTGAATTGGCTGTTCAAGCCAAGAACGGCACCCTGAACGACACCGACCGGGTGAACCTGAACCGTGAATACACGGAGCTGGCCAACGAGGTGAACCGTATCACTACGGGCAGCACCTTCAACGGCAACAACCTGTTTGATGCCGCCAACCAGACACTGAGCTTCCAGGTGGGCACCGGTAACGCCACCACCGACACACTTGAATTGAATTTGACCGACGATGGTTTGAGCACAGGCAACGACCTGACCACCATCCTGACCGGTGCAGCGGCTGACATTCCAGCCAACCTGGGTGCGATTACCGATGTGGCCAACGCCACCACGGCGATTGACACACTGGACGCTTCGATTGACGCCATCACCGGCATTCGGGCTGTAGTGGGTGCAGGCCAAAGCCGCCTGGAACAGGTGGCCGCCTTTGCCGACACCTCCAGTACCAACCTGCAGGCCGCACGCGGACGCATCATGGACGCGGACTTTGCCAAGGAAACAGCGAACCTGACCCGATCACAGATTCTGCAGCAGGCTGGCACCGCCATGCTGGCCCAGGCCAACCAGTTGCCCAACAACGTACTGAGCCTGTTGCAGTAACACCGCATTGACCAAGCACTGGCTGATCTGACTAGCATTGGGTCAGCTGGTTTCGGCAGGGGACTATCCCGAATTCGGACAATTTGTACCCTGCCTTTTTTATACCTTTTCCCTCTTTTTACTGCTGTTGCTGGTGTTACCACCAATAACCTGTCACGTCTTTTCCCGGTAAGCTGCATTTATTCCGTAAAAAATGCAGATTAATGCAAGATTTCTCACAAGCCTTTGTTCAAGCGTTTTCCCTCATCGGACAAGCTGACCCCACACTGATCGACATCATTACGCTGTCGCTTCAAGTCACATTCACGGCCGTGTCCATTGCCTGTGTGCTGGGTTTCCCAATTGGTGCTGCGCTGGCTGTTGGCCGTTTTCCGGGCCGAATGCTGTTGGTGGTGTTTCTGAATTCCTTGATGGGCTTGCCCCCGGTTGTGGTGGGCTTGGTGATCTACCTGTTTTTGTCTGCCGCCGGCCCTTTGGGTTTTCTGCAGTTGCTCTACACCCCAACCGCCATGGAGATTACGCCAGTGGTGTTGGTGACGCCGATCGTGGCTGCATTGGCCCGGCAGGTGATTGAAGATCTGTACAGCGAATACGATGAAATGTTGCGTGCCATGAATGCCAGCCGCATTCAAACCATCTGGACCCTGATTGTGGACGCCCGCTATTCCCTGCTGACCAGCGCATTGGCGGGTTTGGGGCGAGCACTGGCCGAGGTCGGGGCAGTCATTATTGTAGGCGGCAACATCGCCAACGTGACCCGGGTCATGACCACCACCATTGCGCTGGAAACTTCCAAGGGCGAACTGGCCTTGGCGCTGGGTTTGGGAATCATCCTGATCGCACTGTCCATCCTCATCAATGCAGCCTTGTTTTTGCTTAAAAACAGCGCTCAGAAAAGGGCGTATGCCTGACATGGTCAATGAGATGAGCGAAGAGATGGGCAACGAGATGCGCAATGAGATGCTCAATGCGATGAACAGTCAGACGAACACGGTGATCAAGAGCGACCTGGCTTTGCTTGCGCCCAACAAATCATTTTCTGAACACCTGCCCATCCGCTTTGAAGGTATTCACCTGGCGTTTGCCAAACGGGCTATTTACAGCAATTTGAATCTGGAAATAGGCGCGCATGGAATCACAGCCATCATGGGGCCCAATGGTGCAGGAAAAAGTTTGATTCTGCGCCTGCTGGCAGGCTTGATTCAGCCAGATCAAGGGCGTGTGCTTTACAACGGCAAATCTGGTTTGCCTGCGGGCCAAATTGGTTTCGTATTTCAGCGCCCGGTGTTGTTGCGCCGCAGTGTGCAAGACAACCTGTTGCACGCGCTGTCACTGGCCGATGTAGCACGGGTTGAACGACCTTACCGCTCACAAGCTCTGCTTGAACTGGGTGGGATGGAACACTTGGCCCGCTCGCCAGCCCGAAAACTTTCCGGTGGCGAGCAGCAACGCCTGACCCTGTTGCGCGCTCTTGCGGCAAAGCCGGGTTTGCTGGTGTTGGATGAACCCAGCGCAAGCCTTGACCCACAGGCCACCGCATTGATTGAAAAAATTGTGCGGCGTGCCAGCCAGTGTGGCGTGAAGGTGCTGCTGGTGACGCATGACCAAGGGCAGGCAGCCCGCCTTGCAGACAACGTCATGTTTGTTCACAAAGGGCAAGTGCATCCTGTTCAGCCCACAGGTTCCTTTTTGAAACAGCCAGCCAGTCGGGAAGCAAAAGCCTACCTGGCCGGTGAATTATTGATTGACTGATTTTTACCGAAGTAGATGGAGACATGCATATGAAAACTAAAATCAAAACACTGGCGGTGTTGATTGCCAGCAGCGTATTGGCCAGCGGTTTGCTTACACAGGCCCACGCCGCCGACAAATTCATCATCCTTCAGTCCACCACATCCACAGAAAACTCCGGCTTGTTCGGTCACCTGTTGCCTGCATTCAAAGCAGACACTGGGATTGATGTTCGCGTTGTGGCTGTGGGCACAGGCCAAGCCTTGAAAAACGCACAGAATTGCGATGGCGATGTGGTGCTGGTGCATGCCAAGTCTGCAGAAGAAAAGTTTGTGGCGGAAGGTTATGGCGTCAAGCGCACGGATGTGATGTACAACGACTTTGTCGTTGTAGGCCCCGGCAATGACCCTGCAGGCGTGGCAGGTAGCAAGGAAGTGGTCAAGTCAATGAAAGCAATTGCGGACAAGCAGGCTTTGTTTGCTTCGCGTGGCGACGACAGTGGCACACACAAGAAAGAACAGGAACTGTGGACTGCAGCCAAGGTGGATGTGAAAGCAGCCAGTGGCAAGTGGTACCGGGAGACAGGTTCAGGCATGGGGGCCACCTTGAACACGGGTGTTGGCATGGGTGCTTATGTGTTGGCCGACCGTGCCAGCTGGATTGCATTTGGCAACAAGGGGAACTTCAAGATTGCGGTGGAGGGAGACCCCACGCTGTTTAACCAGTACGGCGTGATTGCCGTGAACCCTGCCAAGTGCCCGAATGTGAAAAGTGACTTGGGTAATACTTTTGTGAACTGGATTTTGTCACCCAAAGGACAGGCCACGATTGCGGGGTACAAGCAGAACGGGCAGTCGCTGTTTTTTCCAAATGCACCGAAGTAAGGCAACCTGATAAGGCGCCCAGCCAAGCTTTTTGAATCGTTAAGCGTTCCACACCACGGTGCCCAGTGCCGTGGTGTCATAACCTGCAAATTGCTGGGCTTTTGTTTTGAATGCGGCGGTGCGTGTGAAGGCCAGAAGCGTTTGAAAGGGTGGTTCGAACCATGCCTTTCTGCACACCATCACATCAAAATTTTCTGTTTGAGTGGGCACAAATCCCAGTCCGAATTGCAGGGCCAAGGCCTGCAAACCGGGTGCAGCGTCTGCTGTGCCACTGGCCACTGCCGCAATCGCGTCATTTTCCGTCCGGCAGGTTTCGGTCACATTCAAAGTATCCAACTGCAAACCTTGCGCCTGCAGCAGGTGTTCAAACAAAATCATGCCGCCTGCGCCGCGTTGGCGTACGGCTACTTTCAATTTCGGTAAGTCTGCCACCGTTGAAATATTTGTTGGATTGCCTTTGGCGACAATCAGGCCTTGCTGCCGCGCGGCCCAATTCACCAGCACCACATGGCTGCCTTCAAAGCGGGTTTGAACCACATGTGTATTCCACGCGGTGGCTGCCGGGTTGAGAACATGCAGACCGGTGGCTATCGAGCCGCTGTTTTCGAACACATCCAGGCCACTTGAACTGCCATCGAACTGCATGGCCAAACCACAGTCTGATTCGCGAATGGCCCATTCCAACAAAGGGTCGTGGCTGCCTGAGACCACATTCAGGCGCTGGGTTGCTTGTGAGCTGATCGGCTTTTCACCAGTGCGTATCCAGTGCATCAGTTCCGCTTTGGGAAACAACAGCTTGCCTGTTGCTTTTACACAGGGAATTTCCTGCGCACTCACCAGGTCGTACAACTTGCGTTCCTTGATACGCAGCAGTTCCGCCACCTCTTTGGTGGTCAAAAACTCGGGTGTAATTGGGTCTGCCGCGGTCATGTCGCGCTGTGTTCCTCGAGTTTGGTCAGGTCAATCCTGTCAGGTTCAAGGCCAGGGCTTGTTCCGATGATTCTGCGTATGTCGTCAATCATCAGGTAAAGACAAGGCACCAGCAGCAGTGTAATTGCAGTCGCAAACAAAATGCCATACCCCAGCGAAATGGCCATGGGAATCATGAACTTGGCTTGTCGCGATGTTTCGAAGATCATGGGGGCCAGACCACCAAATGTGGACACGGTGGTCAGCATGATGGGCCTGAAACGCCGCACACCTGAACTGCAAATTGCCTCGTAGGGCGACATGCCGTCCCGAACTTTTTCATTGGCATAGTCCACCATCACCAGGGAGTCGTTCACTACCACACCCGCCAGCGCGAGGATGCCCATGATGGACACAATACTGATGCTGTAACCCATCAGCAAATGTCCCAGAATGGCACCGAATATACCAAACGGAATGGCCAGCATGACAACAAAGGGTTGAAGGTAACTTTTGAAGGGGATGGCCAGAAGAACATAAATCATCAACAGGGCGACCATGAAGCCCTTGGCCAAACCGCTGGTGGCTTCAGAGAAGTCCTGTTGACGTCCGGCAAAGCTGTAACTCAAACCGGGATAGTCGGCCATCAGCTTGGGCATCAGGTCTTTCACGGTGGCAGCCTGAACTTGCTGGGCCTGGTTGCGCGGGTTCACATTCGCTGTCACTGAAATGGTTCTGCGACCATCGCGCCGCGTGATGTTGGCGACAGCGCGGGTGTCATCAAATTCAACCACTGAATGCAAGGGCACCAAGGTGCCTTGCGGGGTACGAATCAACAGATCCCGCACATCAGTTTGTGCCGACTGTTCCGATTCTGGCCGCATGACCAGCACCTTGATTTCGTTTCTTCCGCGTTGCTGGCGCAGCGCTTCAGCACCAAAAAATGCCGCCCGTACCTGTCTGCCGATTTCATTGGAGCTGAGCCCCAGTCGTCGTGCTTCCTCTTTCAGGGTGAAGCTGAACTGTTCCTTCCCATTTTGAAAGCCATCATCAATTTCAGACACCATGGGGTAATTGGCCAACTCGCCAGCCAGGGCTTCACTGGCTTGTCGAAGTGTGTCGACATTTCGGTGACTGAGCTGCACGGTGAATGCCGGCCCACTGCCGGGCCCGCCGGAATCCGCAGCAAACCGAATGGTTTCCACACCAGGGATCGAGCCCACCTCCTTGCGCCACTGGTCGGTGAATTCAGCAGTGGGCACGGGGCGTACGCCTGGTGGTGTCAGGTAGGTTTTTACAGTGATGTTGTTTTCGTTCACGCTAGCGTAAATGCCGGTACTTTGTTGTTCGCCACCTGTTGCTTCTACCGTTTTCTGTGCACTGGCCACAATCTTGTCGCGCACCGCATTGACCTGCTCGTTGGTGCTACCCAGTGGCAAAATGGCACGTACTTCCGACAAGTCGGCCTCTACTTGCGGGAACAGTTCGAACCCCATTCGGCCACTAATGGGCCAGGCCAGCACCATGATCATCAGTGCAATGCCTATGGCCATCGACAAATAGCGGTATTCGACACATTTCTGGATGATGGGGGTATAACGGCGTTCAATAAAAAGACTGAAGTTTTTTGAGAACTGTTGCTGCCAATTGTGAAAGCGCCCTTTGCTTTCAGTACTGTGAGCCAGGTGGGCTGGCAAAATGAAAATGGCTTCCATCAGGGAAATGATGAAGACGGTGCAGACCACCAAGGGAATGGATGCCCAGATTTTCCCCAAAAACCCTGGCACAAACAGCAGCGGGGCGAAAGCCGCCACATTGGTGAGAATGCTGAAAGTCACTGGCAAAGCCACGTCCCGTGCGCCTTGAATGGATGCGTCGAGCAAGCTCATGCCTTGCTGACGGTACTCATAGATGTTCTCACCCGCCACAATGGCGTCGTCCACCACAATGCCTAGGGCAATGATGAAGGCGAACATCGAAATCATGTTGAAAGTGACGCCGAACAGCGGTAACACCAGCATGGCACCCAGGAAGGCTGTGGGAATGCCCATGCAGATCCAGAAAGCAAGTTTCCAGTCCAGAAACAAGGTCAGCAAAACCATGACCAGCAAGAGGCCCTGCAAAGCGTTGCTGGCCAAGAGGTCCTGGCGCTGCTTGTACACATCCGAGCGGTCGCTGACCACTGCGATTTCAACACCTTCGGGCATCAGGGGACGGGTTTTTTCCAAGGCTTCCTGAGTGGCTTCGGAAATGCCGATCGGTGTTTGCTCCCCGATGCGGGACACCGATATTTCAATCGATGGTTTGCCGTTGAACGTGGCATATTTATCGACATCCTGGAAGCCATCCCGCACTGTGGCAATATCACCCAGTTTCAGCGGTGTGCCCGCCACAGGTGACACGATGGGTAATGCAGCAAATTCTTTGGCAAAGTCCCGGCGTTCAGACACACGCAACAAAATTTCACCGCTTTGCGTGGATATGCTGCCTCCTGACACTTCAACCACATTGGCGCGAATGTTGTCTGCAATCCCTTGAAGGCTAAGTCCATACGCGTTCAGCTTGGCCTCGGGCACCTCGATGTGAATTTCCTGTTCGCGGGTTTCAGCCAGGTCCACCTGGGTAATGCCTGGGTTCTGCAGCAAACCATCTCGTACTTCTTCGGCCAGGTTACGAAGCGACAGTTCATCGGTATCGCCATACACCACCAGTGTCACCACGCCACGTTTGCGTACGTTCAGTGCCACGTTAGGTACTTCGGCATCGCCCGGGAATGTGGTGATGCGATCCACCTCTTGCTTGATGCGGTCGTACACCGCCTTGGCGTCTTCGGACTCGTCAATTTCCACCACGATACTGGCTGCGCCTTCATTGGCGGTGGAGTTCACTTCCACAATGCCTTCAATGGCGGAAATAGCTTCTTCCACAGCCAGCACAATGCCCTGCTCAACGTCCTGTGGGCTTGCGCCGGGGTAAGCCACTGTGATGGTGACCAAGTCCAGTTCAAATTCTGGAAACACTTCTTTGGTCATGTTCATGAAACCAATCACACCACCGATCAGGCACACCCACATCAGGATGTTGGCGGCCACGGTGTTCTTGGTCATCCAGGCCAGAGGGCCTGTGCGGTCGACCCGGCGTCTGCTGGCTGCATTCATGGCTTGACCGCCGCCGCTGGGGTGGGTGTGTTGGACGCATTGGCTGTGTTCGTGCGAATGGCCATGCGGTTCACGGGTGAACCCAGGTTGGAGGTGACAATGTGTTCACCGTTTTTCAGGCCTTGATCGATCAGTACATAGTCTGCCGAACGGAATGCGATGTTCACCGGGCGAATGTCAAGTTCACCGCCATCATTCACCCACACTTTGCTGTCATGTACAGAGGAGGGCGAGATCTTGAACACATCTTGGAGTTCAATGCCGTCAAACCGAACCTTGACATATTGGGCCAACAACAAGGGCTGGAGGCTTTTATTGGATGTCTTGGGAATTTCAACCAGTATCTGGGCTTGTCGGCCATTGTCCTGTACATTGGTTTGCAGGCTGAGCACGTGGCCTTTGTGGCAGCCTTCTTCACGGCTGCTGGCGTCATTCACACATACTGCAGATCCTTTTTGCTGCCCGCTGGGGAACACAATCCATTTTACGTCGGCTTGTGGAACGGCCACACTGATCCAGTAGGCTTTGCTGCTGGCCAGAACACCCAAGGTACTGCTTGCGCTGACCTGCGCGCCTACGCTGGCTTCGCGGCTGACCACCACACCATCAAAGGGTGCACGCAACACAGTACGCTCAAGGTTCACCTTCGCCCGCTCAACCCCGGCCTGTGCAGATTGCACGGTTGCCTTCGCGGCTTCCAGCTGGGGTTTGCGCAGAATCAATGCCCGTTCGCGTTCGTCCACATTCAGACCAAGCAAATCGAAATCGGATTGCGCCACCACCTGGTTGCCTTGTTCCGAGGTCAGGTTGGATTGCGCCTGCGCCAAAGTGGCTTGTGCGGTTTGCAATTCAATCCGGTAGTCGGTGTTGTCCAGTTGAACCAGTACATCGCCTTTTTTGAATGTGGCACCTGGCACAAATGCGGGTCCGATACTTTGCACCGTTCCGCTGACACGGGCCTGCAAACTGACTTGTTGTTCGGCTTGTACCACGCCATAACCCAACAGGTTGACGTTGTGGTTGCCTGCTTGCACCGGTTCGGTGGTCACCAGGCGCGCTGCTTTTTCAGGCGCCTTCCGGCTGGCGGTGGGCGCTGTGGCCACCAGCAACTCAGAGGCAACTACGCCTAGGGTGATCACCCCGATGGCCAGGCCGATTTGAACCCACTTGCGTTTGAAAAAAGGCTGATTACTCATGAGGCGTCTGCTGCTGTGGATTGTTGAGGGATGCTGCCTGACAACGCGCGGTATAGCGCGATGCGAAAGCCAACCCATTGTTGTTGTGCATTCACCAGGTTGCGGCGCAACTGGCTGGTGCTTTGTTGAGCGTCCAGAATGGCCAGGTAGTCGACAGACCCGTTGCGGTAGCCTGCGAAAAGGCGCTTCAAGCTGAGTTCTGCAAGGGCAAGCTGTTGCTGAAAACTTTGCACCGCTTCCCGCTGGCGTGTTTCCTGTATCAGTGCATTGTCCACGTCGGCCAGGGCGTTCAATGCTGCTGCCTGGTACTGCGCCACGGCTTGATCAAGCAAGGCACGTTGTCGATCCACTTCCGCAGACCGTGCGCCCCCGTCGAACAAAGGCGCAACCAGATTCACACTAAGGTTGCGCACCCAATTGTCGAACAACAGATCTGAATTGCGTGTCTGGTCGCTGAAACTGGCCCGAAGGCTAAGTTGCGGGAATCGGTTCGCAATGGCTGCTGCCACGCTTCGATCCGTGGACAAGACCAAGGCCCAAGCCTGCTGCACGTCGGGTCTGCGATTCAGCAGTTCAGCTGGAATGCCTGTGGCGGGAAGTGCGGGCAAGGCGGGGAGTGACTCGCTTTGCAGGTCCAGGCTGTTTGGGGGTTGACCTACCAGGATGGACAGGCTGTTGAGCAACACCTCGCGATTGGACAGGGCCAGCGCCAAATTGCCCTGGGCTGACTCCACGAGTTGGCGCTGTTGCAGCACATCAGATGCCACTGCACTGCCTTGCCGAAAACGCAGTTCAATCAGCTTCAAATTGGTTTGGAAACTTTCAAGTTCTTTTTCAAGCAATGCCACGGTTTGATTGGCCGCCACCCACTGTGCCCATGTGGTGGCCAGTTCACCAGCCAGGCTGATTTTTGCTGCATCCAGTTCGAAGCGGGTGGACTGAAGTTGCAGTTCCGCCGCTTGTGCCGTGTTGCGCACGCGTGACCACACATCAATTTCATAACTGGCGCTGAAGGAGCCCGAGGTGAAAAGCCCCCGGTTGTTTGTAGCCTGGCCCTGGATACTGACGCCCTTGACCGTGTTTTCCTGTCGCCCCGCATTGAAGTTCAGCGTGGGGAAAAAGCTGGCTTGGGCCGCATTCAGGCTAGCCTGTGCTGCGCGCAGGCGCGCGGCAGTTGCCGCCAGGCTCAGGTTTTCTGTCTGTGCCTTTTGCATCAGGTTGTTCAGTTGATCACTGGAAAAACCAACCCACCATTCGGCAGGCGGCTGTACCGCATCGCTACCCACAAGTGGTTTGAAGCTGGCTTTGTCAAAACGTGAATCAATTTCAGGTTTTCGGGTTTCCACACTGGTGCAGGCCGCAAGGAATGCGACCAGCAAGGCGGAAATCACCACGCGGGACAATTCAGTAGTACGGTTTCCCAAGCCGGGATAAAAAGGCTTGTTTTGGAGAGGTGCCTTGGGGGGGTGCTTCATGGTGTCATTTTTCTTGTTGATTGCCCATCAGACCACACTCTGTGGGCTTTTGTTCAGCGGTTAACTGATCTTTACAAAATTGAACACGAAATCAACATTTCCACCTTTCAAGCAGGGTCAATATGGGTTTTTTACTGCTTGGACGCCAACTGGCGCAAAGCGTACACGTAACCCTGCCAACCCAATCCGCAAATGACTCCTTCAGCCAAATCCGAGAAATAGCTGTGATGGCGAAAGCTTTCCCGTTTATAAACGTTGGACAGGTGTACTTCGATGAAGGGAATGGCCACACCCGCCAAAGCATCCCGAAGTGCCACGCTGGTGTGCGTGTAACCTGCTGGGTTGATCACAATGCCTGCAATGTCTTCAGTTTTTGCTTTGTGAACACGGTCGATCAGGGCACCTTCGTGATTGCTTTGAAATGTCAGCAATTCGAAACCGTCGGTGAAAGCGATGTTTTTCAGCGCCTTTTCGATGTCGGCCAGGGTCATGTGACCGTAAACACCGGGTTCGCGTGTACCCAGCAGGTTCAAGTTGGGGCCGTTGATCAGCAGCAGTTTTTTCAAGATCGATCTCCGATTCGGTGTGTTTGGAAAAAATAGTAACAAGCAATGCGGTGGGCTAGGGGGTTTCGTCTACACTGCACACGCATTCGCGCACAAAATAACGACAAATTCCGAGACAGAGGCCCAAGATGAATACAAATATTGACGCGATTTTCAATTTGCTGGCGGGTACAGCCCGCGGTTGGCGCGGCACTGGCGTGACTGCCCGTGCCCGTAAAACACCCGAAAAGCCATTGAAGCTGTATGACATTGAGATCAGTCCGTATTGCAGGCTGGTGCGTGAAGCCCTGTCGGAAATGGACCTCGATGTGATCATTCTTCCTTGCCCGGTTGGCAGCAAGCGCTTCCGCGACGAAGCACGTGCCTTGTTGCCAGGCACAAAATTCCCGATGCTGGTCGATGACAACACCGGCGTGGTGATGAATGAATCGGCCAACATCATTGATTACCTGGCGAAGACTTATGACAGCAAACTGAAAAGCCAGCAAGGCGTGGGTCGAAAAGTGGCGGTGGGCAGTTCAGTACTGGCCAGTTTGTTCCAGTACCGAATTGGCGGTTTTCAGGGCATGAAGGCACGGCCTGCGAAGGTACCTGCAGAACCCTTGGTGTTGTACAGTTTTGAGGCAAGCCCTTATTCAAAGCCAGTGCGCGCGCGCCTGTGTGAACTGGAAATTCCATACCTGTTGAAAAACACCCCCAAGGGCAAGATGACCGACCTGGGCCCTGCGGTGTTTCGCGACAAGCTGTTCAAAGGCCCAAAGGCCACCACGCGTAACCGTGCATGGCTGGCGGAAAACACGGGCCATGTTCAGGTGCCGTACCTGATTGACCCGAATACGGGTGTGGCGATGTACGAGTCCAATGACATTTTGCGTTACCTGGATTCGACTTACGGGGCTTGATGGCTTCTTCTCTTTGAAGGCGCAGATGTCTCCTTCGTTTTGAAAGCGCAGATTCTTAGAGTTTGCTCAGGCTCAGTCCCTCTGCCGCCTGAAAGCCTGTATTTCCCTTTTTGAAGTTCACACTGACTCACCTCGATCGGCAAAAAAGACGGCCGAATCGAGGTGCCGGCTTGTCGCCGAACGTGGCGTATGAATTCAAAAAGGGCAGGCTTTCTCGAAAGGCGGTGCGAGGGACATGCAGCCTTCGCAAACTCGAAAGCCCGCGCCTCTGCGGCGTGCGGTTTGCCGCGACTTGCAGACGTTAGTTAGCATCAAGCGCCAATTTGTCAGCACGCAACGCGAGTTGGTAGCCTCTGTGGACCCGTTGAGTCAACTACCCCATCACTAGCACGTGTTCGCAGACTTGGGCTGTGTTCGCTGTCACCAGTACCAGTCACTAACGAGTGGAAGTTCGCAGCCTTGAGAGGTGTTCGGATTGCTGCATCATCTTGCCGATTCAGGGCAAGGCTTCCCGGCTGATTCGCAGCGCGGGGCGATTGCGCTAGCAATCGATGCGACCACGCTTTAGCGTGTCGCATGCCCCAAGCCAGAATCATCGAGACGGGAAATCAGCCTTGTCCAAGGCGAGATGAGCAGCAATGAACACCAACCTAAAGGCCTGCGCAACAGTTGCTTTGTTCAATGCCCGACACGCAGCAATGAACACCGACCCAAAGGCTTGCGCAACAAACGCGCGATCAGGTTTTGCGAACCACAACGCTGCCAATTGAATAACCCGCACCAAACGAGCAGATCACGCCCACGTCGCCTGAAGCCAAATCTTCGCTGTGGCGGTGAAAGGCAATCACCGATCCGGCGGAAGCAGTGTTTGCAAATTCATCCAGAATCACCGGGGCCTTGTCGGCGCTGAAGTCGCTGTTGCCCAGCAGTTTTTTTGCGATCAGCTGGTTCATGGCCAGGTTGGCCTGGTGCAGCCAGTAACGACGAACGTCGTTGGCTGAATTCAGTCCAAGGCTTTCCAGGTGGGTGCTCATGTGCTCGGCAGCCATTGGACACACTTCCTTGAACACCTTGCGGCCTTCCTGCATGAACAGCTTGTCACGCGCATCGGGTTTTGCATCTTCGGACCGGTTCAGGAAGCCGAAGTTGTTGCGAATGTTGTTTGAAAATTTGGTGGCCAGCTTGGTGCCCAACACTTCCCAACTGCCGGGTTTGGCATCTTCCAGGCGCTGCACGATCACTGCAGTACACACATCACCGAAAATGAAGTGGCAATCACGGTCCAGCCAGGCCTGGTGGCCCGATGTGATTTCCGGGTTGACCATCAATACGGCGCGGGCTGTACCGCTGCGCACTGCGTTCACAGCCTGCTCAATGCCGAAGGTGGCTGATGAGCAGGCCACGTTCATGTCGTAACCAAAACCCTGAATGCCCAATGCTTCCTGAATTTCGATGGCCATGGCGGGGTAAGCGCGCTGCATGTTCGAGGCGGAACAAATCACCGCGTCAATTTGATCGGCTGTCAGTCCTGCGGCATCCATGGCCTTGCGACCTGCATCGATAGCAATTTCAGCCATCATCGACAATTCCGAGTTTGGGCGCTCTTTGAAATAAGGGTGCAGGCGGTCCGGGTTCAGGATGCCTTCCTTTTCCATCACGTAGCGTTGCTTGATGCCAGACGCACTTTCAATGAAAGCGGAGTTGGAAGGTTGCAGCGGCTGCAGTTCGCCGCTGGCAATTTCGGCAGCATGCGCTTCATTGAATTTCGCCACATAGGCATTAAACGATTCCACCAATTCATCGTTGGTGATGGTTTGGCTGGGCACGAAAAGCCCTGTGCCGCTGATGGCTACCTTGATCATTGCGCTCGTCCTGGGTGGAAGATGGTGTGTTCTGTCTCTTGCGCAATGATAAAGGCAAAGACGCTAAATTTTAAGAAGCAAGGCGCATTTGTTCCACGGGGATTCCCTGATCTGCCGGCTCGGCACGACGTCCAACCCCTTCATAAATCAGGCCATAATCGGCCAGCAGTGCGGGGTCATACAGGTTTCGTCCGTCAAACACAGCCTTTTCACGCAAGGTTCTGGACAACATCAAAAAGTCAGGGCTTTTGAACATGCGCCATTCCGTGCACACAATCAAGGCGTCTGCATTGATGAGGGTGTCTTCCTGTGTCTTCACGATTTCAAAATGCCCCAGCAATGGCCCGTCCTGGCGGAAGTTGGACAAATCTTCGTCCATGGCCCGGCGCGCAGTTTCATTGGCGACCGGGTCGAACGCCTGCACGGTGGCACCACGAAGCACCAGTTCCGCGGCGATGGTGCGGCTGCTGGCCTCGCGCATGTCGTCTGTTTCAGGCTTGAAGGCCAGGCCCCACATAGCGAAGGTCATGTTGCTCAAATCTTCGCCGAATCGCTGGATGATTTTTTCCACGAGAACCCGCTTTTGGCGCTGGTTGCTGTGGTTGACTGCCCGCAGTATGGACAGGTTTTCACCCGCGTCTGCTCCCGTTTGGATCAAGGCACGCACGTCTTTGGGAAAACAGGAACCACCGTAGCCGCAACCAGCGTACAGGAAGGAGAATCCGATTCGTGGGTCTGATCCAATTCCAGCGCGTACCTGTTCAATGTCGGCTCCGATTTTTTCAGCAAGGTTGGCCAGTTCATTCATGAAGCTGATCCGTGTGGCCAGCATCGCATTGGCGGCGTACTTGGTCAGTTCAGCGGATCGAACATCCATGCAGATCAGCCGCTCGTGATGGCGTTGAAATGGCGCGTAAAGGGCTTTCATCATCCGCAATGCACGTTGGCCCGCTGGTGTGTGGTCAGTGCCCAGCACGATCCGGTCTGGCCGCAAAAAGTCATCGATTGCTGCGCCTTCTTTCAGAAATTCAGGGTTGGAAACCACCGTAAAGGGATGCAGGGCATTGCGCTGAATCAGCACCCGGCGCACTTCTTCGGCTACGCGCTCACCTGTACCCACCGGTACGGTGGACTTGTTGATGATGACCTTGAAGCCATTCATGTGTTCAGCAATCTGTTGTGCCACGCGTACCACGTGCTGCAGGTCCGCGCTGCCATCTTCTTTCGGGGGTGTTCCCACACAAATAAAGATCAATTCAGCGTGATTCACCGCCTCTTCAATGCAGGTACTGAAGTCCAGGCGTTGTTCACGTTGATTGCGTTCCAGAAGTTCGTCCAGCCCCGGTTCATAGATTGGGCTTGAACCATTTTTCAACTGATCGATTTTGGCGGTGTCGATGTCGCAACACAACACCTTGTTACCCACTTCAGCCAGGCAGGCTGCCGTGACCAAACCAACATATCCACTTCCGATAATTGAGACGCGCATGTGCTCTGCTTTGATGAGTGATCAATGCGTGCAGTGTGTGGCGTTTGTGTTGCCAGCGTTTGACAGTTTTGAGTCTGGATTGTTACAGCAGGGGAGGGGTATTGCGGGGCGTGTAATTCTAGGATTTTTTGCGGCGAAGGCGGCAGGGTTATACGCTTGTATTCAAAGCGAACCCTTGCCGCGCACTCACCAAACCCATTATTGCAAGGTCAGTTTGTTGTTTTGGCCAATGCGGCGCAACTGATGAACCACCGCCACTGCAACCTGACCTACAACCAGGCAAGCTGCTGCCAACATGTTGGGGCCTTCCAAGCCAGTTCCGTTCAAGTACTGTACGCCAGCATTGATTGTGAAACCTGTAGTCATCATGGCCATGAACAAGATGCCAGGAGTGCGAACAACTGAGTCGATAAAGTTTTTCATTTTAAGATCCCTTTCCATTTGATGCGAAATCAGGGCTTTCGCTTTAACCCAGCAAACTTGTTGTGTGTTTGCATGAGTTGTATTGTGTACAGTTGTGCACTCAATGTCAATTGACATTGTGTCAAAGCACTTGAGTTTCTATTCTAATAATTATAAGTAGCTGATTAATATGGGTTTATTATTTTTATAATTTTGTGAACACTGCGTTTCTGATTGTTGGCGCAGCGCACATCTAGCGAGAAAAACGATGAAATGTGCGGCGCTTTGGGGCAGTACAGTAGCGTGTGGATCTATGGAAAAGTGATTGCGCGGGTATTTGCGCTGAGGCAAGTGGCGTGTGTCGCGCAGGGGCAGTTCAGCAGAGCGTGGCCCAACGGCGGAGTGATTGTGCAGGTGCTTGTGCTGAAGCAGCTGGCGTATGAAGCGTAGGGAATTTCGGCAGTGGTTGTCCTTGTTCCGCAATTAAGGAAAACCACCCCGATTGAGTCAGGCTTCAATGTTCGGCTGCAGGCCGACACCTGGGTGCGACCATCTTTTTTGTCGCGCCCGGGTGAATGCAAAGCCTGGCTCAATAAGGGAACAAGTGGTTTTCATGCGGAACGGGGACACCACGCCGGACCTGCCCAACGCCACCTCGAACAGCCTCAAGCCGCGAAATACGCCTTCATGCGGTCTGCATAGCCCATTTCTTCGGCCTTGGCCTTGGCCAAACCACGGTAAGTGGCGTTGACCTTGTCGGTCAGCCGCGCCATGCGTTCCTGAGCCTTGGCATCCATTTCAGCTGTAATCAGGCCGACTTCCACCATCAGGTTGGCATCTGCAAATGCAGCGGCAATCAGCTCAATCAGTTTTTCATCATTGAGCATGCTGGCAAGTTTGCCGATTCTGTCCTTGCGCTGCGCATAAAAGGAAATGTGCAAATTGGCAGCCGGGTCTTTGATCACTTCCATGATCTCAAGCGCTTTTTTCTCTGGAATGTAGTCGGTGAAACCACCCAGTACATGAAAGTCGCCTTGCTCAACCAGCTTGGCCGTGACCTTCTTGAGCTGTTCAACAGGCAATTCAGCCAGCATGTCCACAGCGCGTTCCGGAATCTGTTCGCGCGCCACATCGGCCATGAATTCTGCGTCAAACAGCTTGCACAGGCTGACCGCTTTGCTCATGGGCGTGAAGTAGGACATGTTGGCAGTAATCGCAGGTCCAAAAACCTTGGTGCACAGTGTGGCGCTGATTGAATCAGGGGCCAGTTTGCCAGCGCCAGCGATGCGTTCAAACACCGGGCCAAATTTGTTCAGTAGGCTGTTCTGAAAATTGGTACGCAGTTTTTGAAGGGCAACTGCGTCCAGTTTGTCGAGGTAAGCGAGTTCATCGGCTGATTTGTGCAGGGCCTGTGCAAGGCGGCGCAATTCTGTGTTTCTGTCCATGATTTACAGCCCCAATATTTTTTTGACGGTACCGCGCAACAGGCGTGGAATGTGCTCAAGCGCGTTGTCCATACTTTGCTTTAGAAAAGCATCGTGCGCTTGGTGGGCAGCAGCGAGATCCGCAGCCAGCTTTTTTTGATTGGCGGCGCTCAGCTGTTCAAGTTCGGGCATGGGGCCTCCCAATGCATCGATTAATGCAGCATCCAGTTTTGGCATGTCTGTCTCCGGTTGTTGTTGAATTTTGATGAATGATAAGTTGAAATTTCAAGTTCGGTTGTTTTTCTTCTGCATTTAGAGCGCCAGGTCAAATTCAGATCGCATACACTTTGAGCACTTCAATTTGACAGCAGTATTTGCATGGCCAGGCTACAACTCGCGTTTCCCGATTCCTGTTTTATTTACGACACCACGTTGACAGTGCGCATCACCGACATCAATGCGGGCAACCACCTGGCCAACGATTCGATGATTTCGATGATCTCGGAAGCACGGGCCCGTTTTCTGTTTCAAATGGGTGTCCAGGAATTGACGGAAGACAAAACCGGCATCATTGTCACCGACCTCGCGACGGTCTACAAAAGCGAGGCGCATGCGCGCGACCAATTGCGTTTCGAGGTGGGTTTGATGGACTTCAATGCTTATGGTTGTGACATTGTTTTCAGAATCACCCGGCCTGCAGACAACCGCCTGATTGCGCTGGCCAAGTCCGGTTTTGTTTTTTTCAATTACTCGCAAAGCAAGGTGGTGCCCATGCCCCCCGATGTTTCGACAACTTTCCAACGCGCATTGGCCGATAAGGCATCAGCTAGCAAAGAGGACACGCAGTGAATATTTATACGCCGATCAAAAAACACGAATCGCTATTTGTTGATTTGCGTGGTTTGCGCACTCACCTGCATTGCTGGGGCCCTGAAGATGCGCCGTTGCTGGTGATGGTTCATGGCTGGATGGACGTGGGTGCCAGTTACCAGTTTGTCGTGGATGCGCTTGAAAATGACTATCGCGTGATTGCGCCCGATTGGCGCGGGTTTGGCTTGAGCGATTGGCCTGTGGCCCAGGGCGCACCCGGTATCCGTTCTTATTGGTTCCCGGATTACCTCGCCGATCTGGACGCTTTGCTGGATCACTTTTCACCAGATGTGCCGGTTGATCTGGTGGGCCACAGCATGGGCGGCAACATCGCCATGGTGTATGCAGGTGTGCGCCCTAACCGAATTCGTAGTGTGGTGAATCTGGAAGGGTTTGGCATGCTGGATTCTCCTTCTGAAAAAGCCCCGAAGCGATATGTCACTTGGCTGGATGAAATCAAGGCACCCAAGGCACTCAGAACCTACACCAGTCTGGAAGAGGTTGCCCGGCGTTTGCAAAAAACCAACCACCGCCTTGATGACGAAAAGGCTTTGTACCTGGCGCAATTCTGGTCAAAGGCTGATCAAGGCGGCTACAGCTTGCTGGGTGATGCTGCGCACAAGATCATGAACCCGATTGGTTATCGGCTTGCCGAGGCGCAAGCCTGTTGGGCCAATATCGCCGCACCCGTGTTGCATGTTGAGGCGAAACAGACTGAAGCCGGATTGTGGTTGAGCCGTGCCGGTGAACCTGTGGACTTTGATGCGTTCAGAACACGTTTCGAATGTGTACCTAGTTGGAAATCAGTGATTGTGGACAACGCGGGTCACATGGTGCATCACGACCAGCCGGAAGTTTTGGCCGCCCTCATTGAAGGTCACATAAAAAAAGGGTAAAAAAAAGCCGACTTCCTTGGAAGTCGGCTTAACCTTTCTCACTTGCGGAGAAGAGGAGACATGAGGAGGAACACCATTACAGCGTTCGATGGATGTATTTTCCCCGCCCAGACCCTGCCGGGCAAGCAGATTTGTAGGTGATTTATACTAGACAACGGTGTGAACTTTCATGTGTTTGTCATACACATGACCTTCACCCTGAGTCGATTTCCACGCTTTACTGGGGGAGTTTCTGGCACAATCTCCGTGTTAATTCAATTGCTTGCGCAACAACAAGAACATGCCTCACATCAGCCTTGAATACAGTTCCAATTTGCAGAATCTGGACGAATCCTGGGTGTTGTTGCAGGTGAACAAAGCCATGTTAAGTCTCGGAATCTTCATGGATTCCGACATAAAAACAAGAATTCAACGCCTGAATTCCTATCGAATCGGGGTGGTTGCAGCTGAAACAGGTGAGCATGCATTTGTCGCGGCCACTGTCGATTTGCTCAGCGGGCGTGAATTCACCATCAAGGAATTGTTGGGGCAGGTGTTGTTGAAAGCACTTGAACGCAGTTGCAGAGACCCCTTGGATTCGCTTCAGACCCAGTTTACCGTGCATGTCCGGGAATTGCAGTCCGAACTTTATTTCAAGTCTGTGAGCAAACCTGTGTAGACAGTTGATCGTTTGCCGCGATGTACCCCAGCCAAACAAAAAGGCCAGCTTTCGCTGGCCTTTTTTTACAACACATGAAGGTTTAATAAAACCACGTTACACCAAAGTGTCTGCCCAAATGTTCTGGGCCCAGTTCCAGGCGTAAGTGCCTTCCAGTTCGTTGGGTTCAGCCGACACACCGCCAGATCCTTCTACCGTTAGGAAGGTTTTCTTTTCCGCGTTGTACACATGCACGCTGGCCACGTGAATCACGTTCTTGGTGGTCACATAGCTGTAGCAGGTGTTGTTGGTCAACGGAGCCGCATTGGGTTCCCAGCCACTGAGTTCAGCCACAATGGCAGCAGCCACTACTTTGGCCTGGCTATTGGCCATGTGGCCAGACTTGGGCATCAATGGGGCGCTTTGAACCGCATCGCCAATCACGTGCACGTTGGGGGCCACGGTGGACTCGAAGGTTCTGTAATTGACTTCGGCCCAGCGTCCGTTCAGGTTGGCAATACCGGATTCAACGGCCAGCTTGCCAGCACGTTGTTCAGGAAGAATATTGAGTACATCGCCCTTGATGGGTTCTTCAAATTCGAAGCGCACAGTTTTTGTAGCGCCATCTACCCCTGTGACCTTCATGTTGGGGCGATATTCCAGAATACCTTTGTACTGGCTTTCCCACACGCCCTTGAACAGTTTGCCTTTGGATGTCACATCTGCATTGGCATCAAGCAGCAAGACCTTGGATTTGGGTTTGTGTTCCTTGAAATAGTTGGCCACCATGCTCGCCCGTTCGTAGGGGCCGGGTGGGCAGCGGTAGGGTGCCAATGGCACATTCAAAATATAGGTGCCACCGTCGGGCATGTCTTCTAGCTGTTTGCGCAGGCCAACAGTTTCGGGCCCGGCTTTCCAGGCTTGAAGAATTTGTCCGCTTGCATTGGCAGCGGCCAAGCCTTCTATTTTGTCGAGTTGCAGGTCAATACCTGGCGAAAGCACCAATTTGTCGTAAGGCAGTGATTTGCCGTTTTTCAGCTTTACCGTGCGTTTCTCAACGTCAATGGCGGTGACGTAGTCCTTCACCATCTTGATGCCGTGGTTACGGCTTAGGCCCGTGTAAGGCGTACTGATTTCGCTGATTTTTCGAATGCCGCCCACCACCAGGTTGGACATGGGGCAGGAAATGAAAGAGGCATTTGGTTCAACCAGGGTCACATCCAGTTGATTGCCTGACAAAAGGCGCAAGTACTTGGCGGCTGTGGCGCCGCCGTAGCCACCACCAATCACGACAACTTTGCCTTTGGCTGATTTCGCGGTGGCTGAAAGTGGCATGCCGCCCAAGAGGGCAGAAGCCAGTGCGCTGGTTTGTAGAAATTGTCTTCTTTGCATGGTGCGCTCCTTAGTCCTTTTTGCCCAGGTAATTGGCAATGATGTCAATCTGCTCGTCGGTGTAACCCTTGGACAATTGATGCATCACGGTAGCGGGGCGCTGCCCGGTCTTGAACCAGATCATGTTGGTCTTGATGTATTCGGCACTGAGGTTGGCAAGACCTGTGACTGCGCTGCCTTCAATTCCTTGGCCATTGGTGCCATGGCAGCTTGCGCATGTGGCAGCCAGGCTGGCTGCTTGCAGCGTTTTTTCCGGACTTGTGTCCTTGGCGTTTGCGCCAGTTGTCAACAGCATGCCGCTGGCAGCAAGCGTCGCACCGACCAATAGTCGCGTGGCGCTTAGTTGGAAATCAATCATGGGTCTCTCTCCGGTCTTTTTATGAGTCGAGGCTGACTCAAATATTGTGCAATCGAATATGAAGCAATGTGCATGCAGTGTCAATTAGCTTACACAACGCAGAATCCAGCCTGAATTCTAGCGTGGTAACAGTCATGGGCAAGCAGTTTTTTCTCATATGTATATAACAAGAACGAGGTTTGGCGTGGCTTACACCAAATGTGCACTGCAGGCAGTATGGGTTTCAATATTCACCTTGGCGTTGGGTGGGTGCCTTTCGTCAAGCGATGATCCAACCGTTGCATCAGGTGGCGGGGGGACAACCATTAATCCGGCTGAATCGACGGGTCGGGTGTTCCTGATCCAGCCTGGGGCCAACGCGACCGAAGAGATGGTCAAGGCCATGGTGCAGCTCAAGCCAAAAGACATTCTTCGATTCGATTGCGGCTTTTTTGACCTCAAAACAGGCATTCAGATCACGACTACGGAAGATGTGATCATCGAAGGTTGTGGCATGGATGAAACTTTTCTTTCATTCCGTGACAGCACCTCGCAGGAAGGTTTTCTGGCTTCCAACGTGCGCGGTGTCACGGTGCGCAACCTGACGATTGGTGATTCACCGGGTGACGCATTCAAGATGAAAGGCGTGAACCACGGCACGTTGAAAAAGGTGCGAGCCATCTGGAGCAGTGGGAGAAAGCTGCCCGAAGAACGCCCAATTACTGCCGCCAATTTCCGGAAGGAAATCAAGGTGGCCTGTACAGACCCTGCTCGACACAACCCCGCCAACCCCAATCCGCTGGAAAGAGACCACACTTCGCCCGATTACACGGTGAGTACCGCGTCTGGCCGTTACGGTATCTACCCCGTTGAATCGCGAAATATCCTGGTGGAAGAGACCGAAAGCATTGGTGCATCCGATGCGGGCATTTACGTGGGCCAAACCAATATTGCGAAAATCCGCAAAAGCCGGGCTGCCTTCAACGTGTTCGGGTTCGAAATTGAAAACGTGAAAGACGGCGAATATTCCGAGAACCTGGCCGAGTGCAATTCCGGTGGCTTCCTGGTCTACGACCTGGATAACCTGACCCAGTACGGTTCCCGTTCCCGGGTCTTCAACAACATTGCCCGAAACAACAACACCTACAACTTTGCTGTGCCCGGATCGATTGTGGCCAACGTGCCGCGTGGCTCTGGCCTGATTACACTGGCTTATGACAAGATCGATATTTACGACAATGTGTTCGAGAACAATGGCACGGCAGGCATTATCCTGACCAGCTACGATTTGTTGGGTGAAAACGGCGACCGCAGAATGGATGTGTATTCCGAGGCGGTCAACATTTTCAACAACACCTTTGTCAACAACGGCAATGATTTGCCGCAACCCGATTTCGCCAGCATCATCGCCACACAGGGTGCGCAGATCAGCAGTGCTTTTCCCTTGGTGGTGGGTTTGAAAAATGCACTGGGTGGTCAGGGTTACCGGGGTGCCCACATTGTGTGGGACGGTTACACCGATGTGTTGAACAACAGTTGTGACCTGCCCAAAGATCGCAGTGGCAAACCCGTTGCGGTGGATGCGGATGGCAAGCCGATACAGGGCAACCAGAACCCCAACCCCAGCTGCCGTTACAACAAGTACAAATTCAAGCCCAACGGTGAACGCAAGGTGCCGGCGTGGTGGTTCAGTTGCATCAACCCCAGCAACAAGTTTGGGTCAGACAGCCTGGCCTTCTCGAATTTCCATGGCACGCGCGGGCTGGATGCAGTGATTAACCTGAACACCAGCGACCCCACGGCCAATCTGTCACTGGAATACATTCAGTCGATCGCAACCGGAATACCCTTGTTGCCCAGCGAATTTGACATCAGCAAGCACGATTGCATTGCGCGCTTTGGCGCTGACTTGCCACGCCTTCCGAACTTTGAGTTCGAGCCTTTCGAACCCAGTGGGCAGTTTGCGCCTGAACCCGCAGCAGAGGCGGTGAAAGCCTTGTGCGAAGTACCGCTGAAAGCAGGCGTGGTGAACGAAGCCGCATTTGCTGTGAACTGCCCTGACCTGGCCCAGTACAACCTGTTTGCCGACGACCAGAACCCGGCCAGCAAACCAAACGGGCAGGGCATGCCGTACGTATTGAACAGCAAACTGTTCAGCGATTATTCGGTCAAGCACCGGGTCATGTTCATACCTGAAGGCAAGCAGGCCCGCTTCCTTGAGGACGAGCAAAGTCGCGTGAATTCCACCATTGATTTCCCGGTGGGCACCATCATTGCCAAAACATTCTCTTTTGTAGATCAGCCCCGTGCCCGTGAAACGGCGTATGAAACACGCTTGCTCATCAAACGCCAACGCAAGGATGGCCAGAATTACTGGGAGGCGCTGGAGTACATCTGGCAGGATGCAGGCAGTGGCAAGCGCAAGGCGGTGCTGACGCAGTTCGGTGGCAGTGCGGCCGCAAGCTGGGACTATGTGGATGTGGATTCCGGCAAGCGGCAAACCGGCAGCACCAATGCCTACATGTTCCCCAATGCCAGCCAGTGTGCGATATGCCACAGCAACAACGACGTGGATCCAGGTTCCGCCCCCATTGGCCCCAAGCCGCGCAACCTGAACCGGGCGTATGTCAACGAATCTCCCATGTTCACCGGGCAGTCGCAGCACCCGGTCAATGGCAAGAACCAGTTGAAATACATGTGTGAAAACGGTTTGATGAATGGTTGCCCCAGCAGTTTTAGTCTGGATCAGCGGCAGGTGGCCACCAACGTCAAGCACATTCCAAAGTTCAACAACCCGGGTGATTCAGGCTTGCCTGCGAATTCAAAAGGCGACATTGAAGCGCGGGCGCGAGCTTACCTGGAAGTGAACTGCGCGCATTGCCACAACGTGAACGGCCAAGCCTCGAACACCGGGTTTTATGTGGATGTGTTCCGGCCAGTAGACAGTACCTATGGCATTTGCAAGAAGCCCACGGCCAGTGGTTCGGAAGGCCGTGGTACACGCACTTACGACATTCACCCGGCCATGTCGGGCGATTCGATTGTGCCTTACCGCATGGGGCCGGAAGCGGTGGAGCTGGCTGCAAAAATGCCGCCGCTGGCCCGCAGTGTGGTACACACAGAGGCGGTGGCGCTGATCAACCAGTGGATTGACCAGGTGATTGATGCCAGTTATGAAAATGCCAACGCCTGTCAGACAGGCAATACCTCGGGCGGGGGCCTGCCCTTGATTGGAGGGCTTCCGCTGTTACCATAGGGGCATGGAAATACTCAAAGACCCCACCACTTTGTTTCTGTTCAAACTGGCCATCACCTTTGGTTTGATGGCCAGTGGTTTCTTCGTGAACCGGGCCCTGTCCTGGTCGCTTCGCAAGCTTCATCCGTATCATCCTGAAAAAGCACGCTCCCAACTGGTGTTCCTGAAGAACCTGGTTCGCATGGCCGTATTTTTCCTGTTGATCTCTGTGTGGGCCTCTCAAATTTCCGGTGCATTTCTCAGCGTGGTGGCCATTGCAGGTGCCATGATCATCACCGGCAAGGAAGTGGTGCTCAGCCTGTTGGGCTATGTCAATATTTCATTGGCCAAACCCTTCCGAATTGGTGATTACATTGAAATTGGTACCCAGAATGGCCGGGTCATTGACATTGACCTGCTCAGCACCAAGCTGTTTGAAATTGGCATGTCGGGGAAATACACCGGGCGGCGCCTGGCTGTGCCCAATGCCATGGTGTTGACTCAAACGATCAAGCACCTGTCGATGCTGGGCCAATTCAGCCTTTACACCATTGAAATCATCTTGCCGTTCAAGGTCGATACTGTAAAAGCTGAAGAGGTGGCGCTGCGGGTGGCCAACACCGTGTCTGCAAGTTGGCTGGAGGAAGCCGACAAATTTTTTGACCAGATTGAGGTGTCAGAGTTCGTGGATTTGCCTGGCGCAAAACCCGAGGTGTTCTGGCAAGCCTACAATGAACTGGCGCACAAAATGATTGTTCGCCTGGCTTGTCCTTTGGAAAAGCGGGGCGATGCAGAGCAAGCCATTTACAGGGGTTTCTGGCGCGAATTTGGCCCGGTTTGAATTGTATGCAATACCGGGAACCTCGACGCAGAAAAGAAGGTCTACCCCCAATAATTTTTATACATTGAAAGGACATTCATGACAGATTTCGCAGTTCGACCCTTGCTGGGTAATGTTTGTTTGCTGGCCGCTGCAATGCTGTTTGGCGCCACGGCCAACGCCGGCGCAGATCATGGTGCAGCAGCTCATGTTCACGGCGTGGGTGACATGGAAATTGTGCAAGACGGCAACGGCCTGTTTATCAGCCTCATGACACCCCTCCACAATGTACTGGGATTTGAGCACACACCCAAAACTGACGCAGAAAAGGTGAAGGCAAGGCGCGTGGTTTCCCTGCTCAAAGCCAATGGGCTGTTTGCATTTTCGCCCACGGCCCAGTGCAAGCGGACTGGCCACAAACTGTATTCCGAGGTGTTGAATCCCCATTCCCATGGGCCGCAAGATGACCACCAGCACCACGATGCAGATCACGGACATTCTGACCTGCGTGCTGCCTATGAATTCGAATGTGAGTTTCCTGAAAAGCTGAAAGTGATTGAAGTACGCGCGTTTCGCCAGTTTCCAGGTTTCGAGAAAATCGAAGTGCAGGCTCTTTTCCCAAGTGGGCAAGTGGGCGCAAGCCTGACTCCGGCCAAGAATCGTCTGGAGATTCAATGACAAAGCCCGTGCTTCAGTGCCAGAACCTGGCATTCAAGTACGCCGGTAGTGGCTTTGAGTTACAGGTCCCTCAATTTTCATTGCAGGCCGGGGAAACGGTGTTTCTGGAAGGTGACAGTGGCAGTGGCAAAAGCACCCTTCTGAACCTGATGGCGGGGGTACTGTTGCCCCAGGCAGGCCATGTCAGCCTGATGGGTCAAAAGCTGAACGACTTGTCGGCCAGCCAGTGTGATGCCCTGCGGGTGGACCATGTGGGTTTTCTGTTTCAGCAATTCAATTTGCTGACTTACCTCAGTGTGCTCGACAACGTGACCTTGCCTTGCAAGTTTTCAAAACGCCGCAGGCAACAGGCGTTGCAACAGTGCAGCAACGTGGCGCAGGCTGCGGTGAATCTGCTGGATGCGCTGGGCATGGCTGATTACCTGAAGCAGCCAGTAGGCACCTTGTCGGTAGGCCAGCAGCAGCGTGTGGCTGCGGCCCGAGCCTTAATTGGCAAGCCTGACCTGATCATTGCGGATGAACCCACCTCGGCACTGGATGAAAAACACCAGTCCCAATTTGTTCAATTGTTGGTCAAGCAGGCTGCCCAGCAGAATACGGCCGTGTTGCTGGTCAGTCATGACCCTCGGCTTGCCGAGTATTGCCAGCGCCGCGAGCACATGTCGCAATGGCAGGTGAGGGTGCAAGCGTGATTCAAACCCTCCTGTTGCTCGCCAGTCGAAGTGCCTTGAGCCGAAAAGCCAGTTTGCTGCTGCTCTTGCTCAGTGTGATCACATCCACCTGCCTGTTGCTGGGCATTGACCTGGCCCGGCAAAGTGCCAAGGCCAGCTTTTCCAATGCGGTGGCTGGCACTGACCTCATTGTTGGGGCGCAAACCAGCCCGGTGTCGTTGTTGCTGTACAGCGTGTTTCGAATTGGGCAAGCCACACAGAATGTGCCGTATTCCGAATTTGAGCGCCTTGAAAAAGACCCTCGGGTAAAGCATGCCTTGCCGATAGCCCTGGGCGATTCCTATCGCGGGTTTGCCGTGGTGGGTACCAAGGCGGCGTATTTTGAGCAGTTTCTTTACGGGGCCCGACAAACGCTTCAATTTGCGGAAGGCCAGTCCTTCGAGGATTACCAGGTTGGCAAGCCAGTTGGCGTGTTGTTTCAGGCTGTACTGGGCGCCGAAGTGGCCAATCGCCTGAAGCATCAGCTGGGTGATCGAATTGCGCTAAGCCATGGCATGCAAATTCAGCAAACCGGGCCCAGCCATGCCGACAAACCCTTCACCGTGGTTGGCATCTTGAAACCCACGGGGACGCCTGTGGACCAGAGCGTGCACATCAGCCTGGCCGGCATGGAGGCTATTCACGTGGATTGGGCCGCCGGTGTGCCGGTAGCCGGTGCTGATATTCCTGCTGAATATGTGACCAAATTCAATTTGCAGCCCAAGTCAGTCACGGCGGTGCTGCTGGGCTTGAACAACCGGGCTGGGGTGTTTCGCATGCAACGTGAACTGGAAAACCGGTCCAATGTGGCCTTGAGCGCGATTCTGCCGGGTGTGGCCTTGAGCAGTCTGTGGCAAACCGTGGGTTTGGTTGAACAGGTGCTGTTGTTCGTGGCTGCGCTGGTGGCTTTGGTCAGTGCCTTGGGCTTGGTCAGCGTGATGTTGGTGGCCTTGGGGCAACGCCGACGTGAAATGGCGGTGTTGCGTTCGGTGGGTGCCGGGCCAAGAACCGTATTCGCGCTGTTGTGCCTTGAAAGTGCGTTGGTGATGGTGGTGGGGGTTGCGTTGGGTATTGTGCTGCTTGCGTTTGCAAGTTCTGCCTTTGCGCCTTGGGTTCAGGCACAATTTGGGTTGCAGCTGGTGGCCTTGCATGAACTGAAAACAGGCCTTGCTGCGGTGGCGGCATTTGCCGCGTTTGGCAGCCTGCTTGGAGTGGTACCCGCTGTTCAGGCCTATCGAAGCCAACTGCAGGACGGCTTGAACCCCAGGTTGAATTGAAAAACTGATCAGGATTTGTAGTCGATGAATATTAAAAAACTGGCCGTGCTTGGCCTGGCGGTTGCCGCACTGACTGCATTGGGTTATGGCTTGGCGTCCCTGTTCATGGACAAACCAGGCCTTGCAGAGCAGGGCACCACTGAACTTGAAAGAACACTTGCACAACTGGGCACGGAAACTGCCGCTACGGGTAACGATTACGCTGTGGGCGACCGTTTGCCTGCAGGTGAATCCAAAAAGGCAGCTGAATTCGACCCGGCATTTCCCGAATTGCAATGGGATGATTTGATGCCCGCAGATTGGGATCCCATGGCCGCCTTTCGCGGCATGAATATTGCAGAACTCCAGGACAACGACCCCAAAGCCCAGGAAGCCCTGGACACCATGCGCAAGGCCTGGAATAACGCACCTGTCAATACCAAGCTTTCAGGACAGAAAGTCAGAATTCCCGGGTTTGCGATACCGGTGGAACAGAGCGACAAAGGTGTGGATGAACTTCTTTTGGTACCTTACTTTGGGGCCTGCATTCATACCCCGCCACCGCCCGCCAACCAGATCATTCATGTGAAGTTGAGCGAACCGCAACCGGCGGTGGGTGCCATGCAGGCTTACTGGATCTGGGGTGAAATTTCTGCCCAGAAATTCAGTAGTGAACTGGGCGACGCGGCTTACATGATCAAGGCAACCGGTATTCAACCCTACGAAGACTGATTTCCCAATTGCCCACAAAGCCGCGTTGGGAAACACTTTGCGGCTTTATTAGTAAAAACCCCTCTATTTTTATCATTGACTTGGTGTGATGCTGCTCCTACCTTTACATCGGTCAATGTTACATTCGATAAAACAAACAAACGTTTGGTAAAAGTTATCGAAAGAGAAAAGTGCGCAAAGCACCTGGTTTTCACTGGAGGAGTTGGTACATGGGCAATATGACAGCAGGCAAGGAATTCGCAGCAATGCATCACCTGGAGCTTGCGTTTCTTGATGATGTAGCCCCAACTTACCTGCGCCTGGCCAGGCCGCCGCATGGTTTGAAAATTCGCCAGTGGAAAAACCGAAGTGCCGTGCCTTTGATCAACAAGTTGCATGCGGGCTTGTCTGGTTTGAAGCGTAAACAAGCCACCGTGCTTGACCACAAACTGGTGTGGCTGGAAGGTGGAAACCCCTTGGGGTCGCCAGTGGTACTGTTGCACGGCTTTGCGTCCAACAAGGAAAACTGGCTGTCGCTTGTGCCATTTTTGCTGAAACAGCACCGTTTGTTCGTGCTGGATTTGCCCGGTTGGGGCGAAAGTCAGTTCAACGCCAATGTGCCGTATGGCCTGGATGATCAGGTTGCCCGGGTGGCCACGTGGATCGAACACCATGTTCCAGGACCGGTTCACCTTGTGGGCAATTCAGTGGGTGGCCTGGTTTCGGCCCTGCTGGCAGGCCGCCATGGAGACTTGGTCAAAACACTGTGCCTGATGAATCCGGCTGGCGGAAAAGGTTCAGACCACACCCGCTTTGAAGCAGGCCTGCGCGAAGGTCGCAACCCCATGATCGTGGAAAGCCTCGCGGGTGCCCACACACTGATGAGCCTGGCTGTTCACAACCGGGCCATTGCCCTGGCACTTGCGCCGGTGATGGCTCAGGACCTCATCAGCCGCCGTCATGTGAATCGCCACCTGTTTCACCAGATGTTTGTGAACGCACCCAACCCGGATGGTCCCGGTATGTCCGCCACCCGCGCGCCCACATTGATCATGTGGGGTAAAAAGGACCGACTTGTACATTACACCGGCGCTTACACCTACCAGGCCATTATTCCGCATGCAGATGTGGTACTTTTTGACGAAGTCGGGCACTTGCCCATGGTTGAAATTCCGATCCGCACAGCCAAAGCCTTGCAGGAGTTTTGGTCCGCTTGATCGCACAACAAGGGGAATTTGAAGCATGAATATTCGTCAAGCCTGTTTCGCAGGCGCTCTTGCATGTCTGCTGGCTGCGTGCGGGCAAAACCTGAATGGAGTCTACAAAGACGACCTTGGTTTGCAAAAATATGAGTTCCAGGGAAATGGGACTGTGTATGTGTCAACCATGGGTGTGACACGGGAAGCCGCCTACACCGTGGAAGACAAAAAAGTCAAAATCACCAAAGACGGTGACACCCTGATTTATGACCTGAATGAGGACGGCACCATCAAAGGGCCTTTGGGCATGACTTTGAAGCCTGAACCCGCCAAGTAAACCCAATCCCAGACCCAATACTGAAACCCGCTCCAGCAGCGGGTTTTTTTACGTCCCATACAAAAGTATTAATTCGATATTGGTGTGTTTTTCCGCCTCTTTTCCCCCAATTGGGGGCGAGGCAATCGGCGCACACTTTGCGAAAGCGTGAAATTTTCAAATTCACGCTGTTTACAAAAAAGTTCGTCGGAGAACACGATGCACGGCCCACCCATCCGCTTTTTACAACTGCTCCACCAATGGGCAGCAACCACATACCTCACGGTGCGCAGCACCTTGAGTTCTGGATGGTATGAGGCGTTTGAGCATTCTCCTGCGGCGGTCGAAGTGCCCATGTGTCCGGTGAAACAACTGATAGGAAAATCGGTTCATGAAAAAACACAATAAAAATTCATCTCAGAACCTGGCCTCGCTACCAATAGCCTTGGGGCTGGGGGCCTTCGCTTTGTTGCTGGGCGCAGCCTTCCTGACTGCTAGCGCATGGTCAATGGTGTTGGGTTTGGGCGCTGTTGCGCTCGCCGCAGCAGGAACTTCGTTTGCCCAGAAGCCGAAAACCGGGGCCTTGATGGCTCAAATCCTGTCGCTGAATGCACAACTGGAGCTGGCAAAAAAATCAGGCGAGGCAGATGCCGAGTTGCAGCGCATGGCCAGCACCTGGGTGCCGACCTTGAACAGCCAGCTGGGTACTGCCAATTCGCAGATGGAAATGGGAATTGTGAATTTGGCAGAGGCCTTTTCTGAAATCCACAGCAAATTGAATGACACGGTGGCCGTGGCCACCGATGCCGCCAGCGTATTGGGCAACACGTCAAGCGGCGGAAATGGATTGGCCGATCACGTGGCGGACAGCCTGAACGAAATACTGAGCAGCATTCGCAATTCCTTCGATGAGAAGGCCACCATCATGCAGGAAGTTAAAGGCTTTATTTCCTCCACCGAAGAGTTGGCGAAGATGGCTGCGTCAGTGGAAACACTGGCAGCGCGTACCAATTTGCTGGCACTGAATGCCGCCATTGAGGCAGCACGTGCGGGTGAAGAAGGCCGTGGCTTCTCGATTGTGGCTGACGAGGTTCGAAAGCTGTCCATGTTGTCTGCGGAAACTGGTGTGAAGATTCGCCAGCGCGTGCAGCTGATTGCCACGGCGGCCAAACGCGCAGGGGATGGGGCTGCTCGCATGGAAGCCACAGACGAAAAAGTGTTGAGCCAGGCCAGTGAAACCTTGCATGGTGTGGTTTCCCAATTTGAACTGGTGACCGGCCCCCTGCACCAGGCCAGTGAAAAAATCATTGCCAATACCAACCAGGTGTCTTCGAGCTTGAACAATGCCGTGGTGCATTTCCAGTTTCAGGACCGTGTGTCGCAGATATTGGGTCATGTGCAAGAGAGCCTGAACCAGATGAAGGGCCAGCTTGGCACGGGTGTGGAGTCCTTGAATGTGACGGCCCTGATGCACGAACTGGAACGCAAATACACCATGGCCGAAGAGCGAACCAACCATGGAAGCCCGGGGGCTAAAGTCATGGCTGAATCCAAGTCAAGCAGTGCTTCCGACGAATTGACCTTTTTCTAAAACTTGAGAATGAGTAGCAATATGAGCAAAACCGTACTGATTGTGGATGACTCCACCTCGTTGCGCCAAGTGGTGGCAATGACTTTGAAAAGCCAGGGCTTTGAGGTGGTTGAGGGCTGTGACGGCAAAGACGCCCTGACCAAGCTGGATGGCCGAAAAATCAACCTGATCGTCAGTGACCTGAACATGCCCAACATGGATGGCCTGACCTTTGTACGCGAAGTCAAAAAACTGGCGGCGTACAAATTTGTGCCCATCATCATGCTGACCACCGAATCGGATGAAAAGCTGAAGTCCGAGGGGCAGTCCGCCGGACTGAAAGCCTGGATGGTCAAGCCATTCAAGCCTGAGCAGATGATTGCAGCCGTCAACAAACTGGTGGCTTGATAAGCCACAAAGGACAATCCAGATGGACAGCCAGATTGATTATCAGCAGGACGAAAGCCTGCACACACAGCTGAGTTTGCAGACCCTCACCATTGCAGATTGTGCAGCCCTGGTCGATGAAATTCGACAATCGCTTAGCAAGGGAATCGATGTGGTTCTTGATCTGAGCAATTGTCAGGAAGTGGACACCACGGGTATGCAATTGTTGGTGACCATTCAAAACGATCCCGCAGTGAATTTGCGCGTGCATTGGACCAAACCCTCTGAAGTGGTGGCCATGAAGGCCGCACGACTCGGTGTGCAATCCTGGATCAACGCTGGCTTTCTGGAGAACTAAGGCATGGCCTTCGAATTGGACCTTGACGCATCGCGCGGCATATTTTTTACAGAAGCCCGGCAATTGCTTGCTGAGGTGGAAAGCCATGTCTTGCAACTGGAGCAAAACCCCAACGACATTGAAGTGCTGAATGCCGCCTTTCGCGCAGCTCACACCATCAAGGGCAGTGCGGGCGTATTCGGCCTCATGGTGATTACCCACTTTGTGCACGACCTGGAAACGGTACTGGATCGAGTGCGAAACGCTGAAATCGGGTTTGATGCGAACATGAGCACCCTGGTTCTGGAATGTCGCGATCACATTTCCGAGTTGGTTGACTGTATCGAGGCTGGCGGCGACGCTGAGCATGTCAGCCCCGATATGGCGACTTCTCAAGCCGGGCTGACAGCTCGCCTGAAGGCTTACCTGTTGCAGGAGGATGCATCGCCGCCCTCGGCACCAGAAACGCCTGTTGTGGTGCAGACCGAGCCCGCAGCCAAGTCAAGTCAAACCTGGCATGTGTCGGTGCGGCTTGGCCGCAGCACTCTGTGCGACGGCTTTGATCCTGCACCGATTTTTTCTTACATGGACAGCTATGGCGATGTGCAGGCGGTGATTCCCGTTCTGGACGCCTTGCCCAGTTTCGCAAACCTCGACCCGGAAGCTTGCTACCTTGGTTTTGAGCTTCGCTTTGAAACCGACAAAGGGCTTGCAGGCGTTGAAGATGCTTTCGAGTTTCTGACTGAAGAAAGCAGAGTACGCATACTGCCCCACAACTGCACGCCCGAGCAATGGGATGCCTTGATACAAGCCATGCCCGAAGGCGCAGAACGGGCGGAAGAATTGCTTCATCAAGCCGGGTTCTTCCGTCCGGCAAATGTTCAGCAAAGCAACCTGGCGCCGGCTCAGTGCGAGCAAGAGGACTTTTCAGCCGTTTCAGATCAGGCGACCTTGCCCGCACTGCCTGCAGGCAATTCGTCAGCGAATGTTGCGACCAGCCTGGCCAAAGCCAAATCGGCTGGCAAAGCCACTCCGGTCAGTTCGTTCATTCGCGTGCCTTCGGACAAACTGGATGCGCTCATCAACCTGGTGGGCGAACTGGTGATTGCCAACGCGGGCACTGTGGAGCAGGCCAAGCACCTCAACCACACGGCCATGCTGGAATCTACCAGCGCTGTAGCTGGTCTGATTGAAGAAATCCGCGATGGTGCACTGGGTTTGCGCATGGTGCAAATCGGTGAAACTTTTCAGCGCTTTCAGCGCGTGGTGCGCGACACGGCCATGGGCCTGGGCAAACAGATTCAGCTTGAGATTTCCGGGGAAGACACCGAACTGGACAAGTCAGTGGTCGAGAAAATTGGCGACCCCTTGATGCACCTGGTACGCAATGCGCTGGACCACGGGCTTGAAACCCCGGAAGAACGGACTGCTGCCGGCAAACCAGCCACAGGCAGGCTTCAATTGAATGCTTACCACGACAGCGGGCATATCGTGATTGAAGTTCAAGACGATGGCCGTGGCCTGGCGCGCGAGAAGATTCTCAAGAAAGCCATTGAGAAAGGCATTGTTTCGCCTGAGCAAATCCTCACCGATGCCGAAGTCAACATGCTGATTTTTGCACCAGGATTTTCGACGGCCGACAAAGTGACCGATATTTCAGGTCGTGGTGTGGGCATGGACGTGGTGAAGCGAAATATCGAAGCGCTGCGCGGTTCGGTGCAAGTGCGTTCACGCGTGGGGCAGGGCTGTACTTTCGAGATTCGCCTGCCACTGACCCTCGCAATCATCGATGGGTTCCTGATCGGCGTGGGTGGCTCGGTTTACGTCATTCCGCTTTCTTATGTGCGCGAATGCCTGGAGCTTTCAGCCGATGCCTTGGGCACTGACGACCGCATGGATATTCATTACGACTTGCGCGGCGAATTTTTGCCCTGTGTGCGTTTGCGCAAGGTGTTTCACCCGAGGGCATCAAGACCGAAGCGCGAGAACATCATTGTGGTCAGCTTCGGCGGAATGAAGGCAGGCATTGTGGCCGACCAGTTGCATGGCGAGTCACAAACCGTGATCAAGCCACTGGGCAACCTGTTTGAGCAGAACAAGGCCATTAGTGGCGCGACCATCATGGGCAACGGGGATGTGGCACTGATTCTCGACGTACCCAAACTGATCAATGAAGTGAGCAGCATTTCTACAAAAACGGCGGAGCTGGAAACCAGCCGGCATGCCATTGAACAACCGGCAGTTCCAAGCCACAGCCTTGAACGGGCTGGTGCGTAATCACATACAGGATGAAAAACATGGGTGCATTTGATTTTTTTGGCAAGAAACAGATAACAGAACAAACCGAAGCCCTTGAGGCGATGCAACGCAAGTTGAGCGAATGTGAGTTTGTCTTGACTGCGGTGAGCAAGGCGCAAGCCATGATCGAGTTCAAGATGGATGGAACCATCATCACTGCGAATGACAACTTCCTGCGCACCTTAGGCTACACACTTGACGAGATCAAGGGCAAGCACCACAGCATGTTCGCTGACACCGGAATCAGTGGTTCGATTGAATACCGCCAGTTCTGGGACAAGCTGAACCGGGGCGAATACGATGCGGGTCAATACAGGCGCATTGGCAAAGGCGGTAAAGAGGTCTGGATTGAAGCCAGCTACAACCCGATCATGGATGCTACTGGCAAGCCTTACAAAGTGGTGAAGTTTGCCACTGACATTACCCAGGCTACATTCAGCGCAATCTTCAACAGGCGTGCACTGGGCGGCCTGGAGAACGTTGAAGTGAACGTGATGTTGGCTGATGCCAATTTCAATATTGTGTACGGCAATGCGTCGCTGACTGACATGTTGCGCCGGGCTGAAAGCGATATTCGCAAAGACTTGCCTCATTTCAATGCAAGCAAAATCGTGGGTACCAACATTGATGTGTTCCATAAAAATCCGTCGCACCAGCGAGGCATGCTGGCCAACCTGAAAGGCACGCACAAAACCGAGCTTAAAGTGGGTTCCTGCACTTTCGACCTCACGGTGAATCCGATTGACGACGACCATGGTGCTCGTCTGGGCTATGTGGTGGAATGGCGTGATCGAACTGCCGAAGTGGCCATGGAAGCGGAAATTTCAAGCGTGGTGGCCCGCGCGGCAGACGGCGATTTCAGTGACCGCATTCGTGAAGACAACAAGCGCGGATTCTTCAAAACCCTTGCACAAAACGTCAATGGCTTGCTGACCACCACGTCGGTGGGCCTGGAAGATGTGGGTCGCGTTTTGAAATTGCTGGCCAATGGCAACATGACCCAGAAAATCACAGCCGATTACAAAGGATTGTTTGGTGATGTCAAGAATGATGTGAACGCCACCATCGACCGTTTGAGCGATGTGATTGAAGACGTTCGTGGCAACGCCGATTCACTGACCAATGCAGCTCGTGAAATTTCCAAGACATCGCAAAGTTTGTCACAAGGAGCAAGCAGCCAGGCCGCTGGTGTGGAAGAAGTATCCGCGAGCATTGAACAAATGGCAGGTTCCATCAAGCAAAACAGCGAGAACAGCCGTGTGACCGACCAGATTGCAACCAAGGCTGCCGAGGAAGCCAAGGAAGGCGGCCGCGCCGTGATTGAAACCGTGAACGCGATGAAGGCGATTGCCGGAAAAATCAGCATCGTGGATGACATTGCCTACCAAACAAACTTGTTGGCCTTGAATGCGGCGATTGAAGCGGCCCGTGCGGGTGAGCACGGCAAAGGCTTCGCTGTGGTGGCCGCTGAAGTGCGCAAGCTGGCGGAACGCAGCCAGGTGGCCGCACAGGAAATTGGTGATTTGGCCAGCAGCAGTGTGAAGCAGGCGGAGCGGGCAGGCAGCTTGCTGCAAGAGATGGTTCCCGCAATCAATCGAACCTCTGATCTGGTGCAGGAAATTACTGCAGCGTCGAACGAGCAAACCAATGGCGTTGCGCAGATCAACCAGGCCATGATGAGCCTGAACCAGCAAACCCAGCAGAACGCAGCCGCGTCTGAAGAGTTGGCGGCAACCGCAGAAGAAATGAGTGGCCAGGCCAGTATGCTGAATAATGCCATGAGTTTCTTTGACACTGGAAGCAGTCGCCCCCGTGCAAAAGTCCGCCAGACGGAACGTAGGCCAGTAGGCAAGTCCAGTGCCCCGCACAGTGCAGATGCTTTTGACAGCTTTGATGAGTTTTAAGGAAACATTCGACATGAACAACATCAATGAACAATTGGCCAAGGCCATTGAGAGTGACAGCGCCAGCCACCAGTACCTGACTTTTCAGGTACATGATCAAAAGCTGGCGGTTGAAATTCTTCGAATCAAGGAGATCATCGAATTTGGCCGCATCACGGTGGTGCCCATGATGCAGCAATGCATCAGTGGCGTGATCAACCTTCGCGGTTCTGTAGTTCCTGTGGTGGACTTGAGTGCACGATTTGGTCAAGGCAAAACAGAAGTCAATCGCCGAACCTGTATTGTGATTCTTGAGTCACAAATGGCCGAGGAAACCCAGGTGGTTGGTTTCATGGTGGATGCAGTGAATGCGGTTGTTGATATCGCAGCGGAGTCGATTTCGCCGCCACCACAGTTTGGTGCTGGTGTACGAACCGACTTCCTGCGAGGAATTGGCAAGGTCGATGAAGAGTTTGTTCTGGTACTGAATGTTGAGCGTTTGCTGGACTTCGACATTCCTTCTGACCTTGAGGAAGTGGCCGCTACAGCTGCGATCGCTTAAGCACGCGTAGACATTGCTGATGCTGCGACGCTTGGCTAACTTAGTTGGGCAGAAGCCGCAAAGCCCGGCTACCCTGAGCACTCGCATTGCCAGAAAACCTGTACTCCCTTTTGATTGAACCCATCGCTCACTGAATTCGGCAAAACAGACAGCCGAATTCAGTGTTGCCCCCCTGGGCACACGCGCCGGATTCAATCCAAAGGGCAAATATCACGATGTCTGCTGGAAATACAGATTTCCAAGCAGGCTGTCCAATTGATCTGAAGGCTCCCAACACAACGAGTAGTCTCACCCAGCAACCTGCAGGCTGCAGCAACCGCACCCCCCTAGCCGGACCCTGCATTTGACCTTCCTCTGACTTGCAGCTAGCGTACTTCCAAACAAGCTGCGAAAAGCCGTTCAACACCCACCTCGGGGATAGCCCCTTGTCCGTGCTTCATGAGAAACCAGATCTGTCCAACATCATTCTGGGGCGAATAAAGGATGTATTCATTTAAACAGGTTCTAGACTTGGCCGACAGCACCGCTCGCGCTCAGCAGCGTATGGTGTTTTCAGGGCTTTCGTTTCTGATTGTCCTGTTTCTTGCGCCAGGTGGTGCAATATCCGGCGATCCTGTCATGTTGTCCTGGATGGGGCTGTTGACTGTGCATTTTTCGGCGGCCATGTTGCAGGCCTGGTTGATTTCTCGTCAGGAAGTTCACTGGGAAAAAATCGAGCTTCCCAGTTACTTGCTGGATCTGCCGTTGATTGGTATGGGGCTTGCTGTTGCCGGTGAATATCTCGCCGTGTTTTCACCTTTGCTGGCGGTGGTGGCCCTGGTTCGTGGCATACGGTATGGGCCTTGCATGCTGGCCAGTCACACTGTAGTGGCCGTGGTCATTGTGCTGTTGTTGAGTTGGTTTGTTCCATTCTGGGGTGCGTACGACATTCTTGTTCTCGCCAATCTGTTTTTGCTGCTTATTTTGCCTGTTCAGTTTTATGGTGTCAGCGTCAAGATTCAGGCCAGTTCAAGATTGCTGCGACAGGAAAACCTGACAGACCCCTTGACCCGCAGCTTGAACCGCAAAGCACTGGAAGCCGCAGTTTGGCGTGTATTGAACACGAGAGAACCTTTTGTCATTTCCTTTCTCGATCTGGACAATTTCAAGATGGTGAACGACACGATGGGTCATGCCACAGGCGACAAATTGTTGCGGCGCCTGTGTGCAAAACTGTCCTTGAGGTTGCGTGTTGAAGACAAGGTGTATCGAATTTCCGGTGATGAGTTTGTAGTACTCAGTGTGGGTGCCGTACGCCAGGAACTGGCAGAAAGTTTGGGGCAGCGAATACAGGCTGCGATTGCCGAGGTGGTGCAGTACACCTGTCCCGAGCTGCCTGTTTCAGCCAGTGTCGGGGTAATTGTCGTGAACACCTTTGAAGACGTTAGTCTTGAACAACTCCTGCTTGCAGCTGACCAGTTGATGTACCAGGCCAAGAAGGCTGGCAAAAACCGGGTGCTGGTGGAACAGGTTTAACTGCCAGTGGGGTATTGTTGCGCGTGATTTTTCGTGTCGCTGCTCAGGCAAAGTGATTCAGTCTGATGCGGAGGTGAAACAGGTGTTTGTAGATCAGGTGCGTTGTGGGTGTAGCTGCATTCTGCAATGTCGCCGTAATGGGAGTCTGCTTTTATGAACGCTTTTCCCAGTTGAACCGACACAAAAACTGCCATGAAACTCGCAACACCGAACCACAACAATATTCTGTTGCGGCGAAAAATCGCACCTGAGTTAATCATGGAAACCAGCCAAACCCTTGAAATGAAATTGTTTTAGATTGTTAACCAGTATCAGGACAATTCAATAGTTTGTTAATTCTATTTGACCGGCTTGTCCAGCTCGCCCACATCCAGAATGGGCGCAGCATCCATCGATTCAGCACCCAGCAGAATGGTGACTCTGCCCAATACCGACGCGATCAGATGCTGTTCCCAGCTTTGTAACAGACCGAAGCGCTCGGCGAATCGGGTTTGAAGGCTTGATGGCGCATCGTTCACCTCATGCTTGCCCTTTTCGGTCAACACGACTTCCAGGCGGCGCTTGTCCACATTGCTGCGAATTTTCTCGATCAGTCCACGTCCTTCAAGTTTTTGAAGGATTACGGTAGACGTGACAGGGGAGAGGCTGAGCGATTTGGCCAGTTCGCCTGGAGATATGCCCGGGTTGTCAGCCACCGATTGCAGCGTCAACAATTCAGAGGTTGCCATGTCTGCCTGTTTGGCCAGCTCTCGGGCGCTTGATTCCGTGGCACGAATAATTCTGCGAAGCGCAATCAGTGAGTCTTGTAAAGTGCTGTCCATATTCGCCAACCCGGTAATTTGATTCAGTTTCATGAATTGTAGTGATTAACAAGCTGAAGCAGTTGGAAAAACTTGCGCTTAGAGCAAACACCCCAAATTTTACATTTGGGCTGGTCAGTTCATGCGGTGGTGGTTGGTTTGCATTGATTCATAAAATAAACTATTATTGTGTTGTTCTTTCATAAAAACTCTTCAACTATCTGAAAAATATCCAGTGAGTTTTTACGAAAGGATGAGAAGCAGTTTTGTTTTTAATAACAAGTGGACCTGCCAATAACAGGGCCACCTCATCCAGATGTCAAGAAACGAAGTGGTCTTGCGCTGTCCTGTGCTTGAAGATGGTGCTGCTGTTTTTGATCTTGTTGACACGTGCAAACCTTTGGACCTGAATTCCCATTACATGTACCTGCTGCAGTGCAGCCATTTTTCGTCGACTTGCGTGGTCGCAAGCCAGTATGGCCAGGTTGTCGCTTGGGCCTCCGGGTATATTCTTCCACAGCACCCCGACACATTCTTTGTATGGCAAGTGGCCGTTGGTGAAGCAGTACGTGGCCAGGGTTTGGCCAAACGTCTGATCAATTGGGTTCTTGCCCAACAGCGCGGCATTCAAAAAATTCACACCTCCATCACGCCCGACAATGCGGCGTCGTGGGCTCTTTTCAAGTCATTGGCCCGTGATTGGGGTGGTGACTTGTCATCCTGGGACTGGTTTGAACAACAGTCTCACTTCGGCGGTCGTCACTGCACAGAGGTGCTTGTGGAAATCGTCTTGCCAACTCAAGGAGTACAACAATGAGTGACCAAAGCAAATCGATTGACTTTCAAACGCTCAGCAAAATTCGCACATTTCAGAAAAACGAATCGGAAGCGCGCAGTTATTGCCGCAGTTTCCCGACGCTGTTTGTGCGCGCCAAGGGCAGCACCATGACCGACATGAACGGTCAAGACTATCTCGATTTCCTGTCTGGGGCTGGTTCCTTGAACTATGGTCACAACGATCCAGAGATGAAATCGGCATTGCTTGATTACATCGCCGATGATGGCATTGGGCACAGCCTGGACATGCACAGTTCGGCCAAAGCCAAATTCATTGATGCATTCAACCGATACATCCTGAAGCCCCGTGGCATGCAGTACCGCATTCAGTTCACCGGCCCAACCGGGACCAATTCAGTGGAAGCTGCAATCAAACTTGCACGCAAAATCACCGGCCGCAAGCAGATCATTGCATTCACCAACGGCTTTCATGGTGTCACCCAGGGTGCATTGGCATGTACCGCCAATACCCACCATCGAAGTGCGTCTGCCGCCACCTTGTGTGGCGTGGACCGTTATCCCTACGATGGTTACATGGGCGAAGGAGTGGACACCACCGAATACCTTGAAAAAATGCTGACTGACAAATCCAGCGGACAGGATGCACCGGCGGCTGTGATTGTTGAAGGCGTACAGGGCGAGGGCGGCTTGAACCCCGCATCCATGTCGTGGCTTAAAAACCTGGCCCGAATTACGCGCAAGGCTGGCGCGATGCTGATTCTGGATGACATTCAGGCAGGTGTTGGCCGCGCAGGCTCGTTTTTCAGTTTTGAGAAAGCAGACATCGAACCCGACCTGATCTGCCTGTCCAAGTCCCTCTCGGGTATGGGCTTGCCCATGGCGGTCACCCTGATTCGTCCTGATCTGGATTTCTGGAAACCGGGTGAACACAACGGCACATTCCGAGGCAACAACCACGCCTTCATCACCGCGGCTGTATCACTTGAAAAGTACTGGTCCAACCCGGCATTCGAGCGGGGTATTGAACAACGTGCCGTAGAAGTGCACAAAAGTCTCAACCGGATTTTGCAGGCCAACGACAATATCGCAGTTCAGGTCAAGGGGCGGGGCATGATGCAGGGTATCGAGATGCAAAGCGGTGCATTGGCCGACGCTGTTGTGGCCGAATGTTTCAGGCACCACATGATTATTGAAACTTGCGGCAATGAAGGTCAGGTCGTGAAGGTGTTCGCTGCCTTGAATATTGAAATGGAAGGCCTTAAAAAAGGCCTGGAAATTCTTGAACTGGCCGTGGCCACTGTCAGTGCCAACGCCGATAAAGAGGTACGCAACAAAAAGGTGAACGCATGATTGTACGAAAACTCAGTGAAGTTGAAGGGACGGACAAGCATGTTCATTCGCGGGGTTGGGACAGTGTCCGCATGCTGTTGCGCGACGACAGTATGGGTTTCTCTTTCCACATCACCACCATTCACGCCAAAGCTGAATTGCCCATGCATTACAAGAATCACCTGGAGAGCGTGTACTGCATCAGTGGGCGAGGTGAAATCAAGAGTCGACTGGATGGCAAGGTGTATCCCATTCAACCGGGAACCATGTACGCGCTGGACCTGAACGATCCGCATGTGCTGCGTGCATTCGAGGAACCCATGATCATGGCGTGTGTGTTCAATCCGCCTGTTACGGGTGCCGAGGTGCACGATGACACGGGTGCATACCCCGCGCTTGCAGACAGCGAAACTTACCAGGAGAGCAATCCATGATTTTGTCTGCCGTCATAGACCCTTACCCCAGCCTGCATATTCAGCCACAGGCCATCTGAATTTCAGCCTGATCGGCCCCATTGGCAATTGGATGTTTTTCTCAAGATTCCCTGTTCAGTGATAATTTGTCTGTAGCTACCCCAATTAGGGGGAGGGGGTACTCACCCCAAGTTGTTAAATTATGTGGAATGCTGTGTGAGCTAGTCTATTTGGCAGCATTTAATAAATAAATCAGCAACGAAGCTGAAAAAATTAAAAACTGGGGCAAACAAATTAATGAATTGGCTCGTTGAGGATTTCGCATTTGCAGCGGATATCATCTCAGAGGCCCATCTTTCGGGATTGGCCTTTGGCTTTTTTGCGTCCTTGCTCGCCATGACAGTGGGTGTTGAAGTGCGGATCAAAAATCCACCCTTAATCGCCAATCGCCACTACATCATTCGCCGTGGCGTATTGATTACGCTGTACGTCATTTCCATGTTTTTCGCATCGGCGTTTGTCGGCCTGACCCTGCCTTCTGCCAAAGACGCCATGTTCAGCATCTCGGGTACGGTGCTGACCTTCATGGCCTGCGTTGCAGTGTTTCTGTGTATTGATTACCTGGTGCAGTCGGCGAAAGAAAAAGCAGCTTGGTTCATGCTGCTCTACTCTTCGCTGGGCATTCTGATTCAGTTTGCAATTCACATGGCCTTCATTTTCATTCCAAACAATCAGAAAATTCTGGATGTACGCTGGTCTGGTTTACTGGTCATGTATGTTTTCCTGTTCATCTGCATGGGCTTATTAAGCAGGTTCGCCCATGAAACCACGGTGGGCAAGTACCGGCCTTTGCAAAGCTGCATGATTTACATCTTCGGCATTGTGGGTCTGAACCAGATGATCGCTTTGAGCGTGGTCGGTTTTGTGTACGTGGGCAACGGCAATGGTCCATTGGCCTGGTACGGGTTGTGGACCGGTTGGTCTGGCTTTGAGGTGTTTGTCAGTTTTTCTGCGCTGATCATGATTTCGGTGCTGATGTGTTATGTGTATGCGCTTGTGGAACGTTCCCTGCAGGTATTGCGTGCTGACAACCAGAAGTTGCAGGTGTTGAAACAAGACGCTTTGACCCGTGTGGCCAATGCCTCCGAAGAACTGGAATTCAAGCGCACCCGCATTGCCCAGTTGGAACGATCCATCGAACTGGTGCAACACGACCATGAAATGTCCGTGGACAGCCTGGTGGCTGCTGTCGCCACGCTGGAAGATGGTGTGTTCGAGTGGGACTTCGAGCAGGAGACTCTGGCCTTCAGCAGCAGCTGGCACCACCTGTTTGGCCTGGATCGCGTCAAGCAGGGGCCCATGCCTGCGGAAGTTTGGCGTGTTGGTGTGCTGGAAGACGACATCAAGGCGCTGGACGCTGCCTTGCAGGCTTGCCTGACCATGAAAACCCCCAGCGAGGCCGTGCAGATTCGATATTCCACGCCTTACGGTTCACTGTTGAAACTGGAAATACGCCTGGTGGCTGTAAAAAATGCTTACGGGCTACCCAGTAAGGCTGTTGGCATCATTCATGACCGTACCGAGGAAATGGATCTTGAACGTTCAATTCGCGAGGAGCTGGACGAAGAATCACTGTTGTCCTCCAGAAAATCCCAATTTGTGTCTTACCTCTCCCACGAAATCCGCACACCAATGACCGTGATCGGTTCTGCCAAAGCCCTGCTTGAAAGTGCTTTGCAACGGGATCCTGTCAATCTCGAAAATTCTCTTCACTACGTCGATCAGATCGGGGGGGCATTGCGCTCCCTGCGGGCGTTGGTGGATGAAACATTGATGTTCATGGGAGCCAATTTCACGCGAAAGCACTTGAACATCACATCGCTCGAGGTACGGCGTGTATTCGACCAGTTTTCCTCGCTTGAACAACGAAGGAGGCATGGACAACACTGGCTTGAGTTTCACCTGGACCCCAGTCTGGATGATCACTCTTTTTACTCAGACGAGTATGTGTTCACACAGGCGTTGAGACAACTTCTGGCCTTTGCAGAAAGCAGGGAATCAGGGGCAGGCAAGCTCACCATCAAGATGCCTGATTGCCAAACCCTGTTTTTGTGCCTTGAGTTGACATCATGGCCTCTCTGGATGGTTAAAAGCGGGCAACTTGAACCGCTTCATTCAGAGGAAACCGTTGTGCCGTTCAAGGGAGAGTGCTTGCCGTTTACCCTGTTACTCACCAAGCGGGTGATACGCCTGATCAACGGACGCATTATGATTAAAAGCCGCGGCAATCAACACTGGTTGTGCGTCGACTTGCCCTCACTGAAGGAGAGCCCATGCCCCGTGTCATGATCGTTGAAGATGATTTGACCATATTGAGTAATCTCTCCCAGCTTTTGCAATTGAGCGGGCTGGACGTGATTGAAGCGCACGATGGTCGAATGGCACTGGACTTGCTGTCGGCTGCCCTGAATAATCAAGGCACTTTGCCCCGGATGATTGTCAGTGACCTGATGATGCCCAAAATGGATGGTTTTGAGCTGCTGCATGCAGTACGCACCACCCCCGGGCTCAATGCCTTGCCCTTTGTCCTGTTAAGCGCCCGCAGTGAAGCAAGCGATCTGCAACATGCGTTTTTTCTGGGTGCAAGTGATTACCTGATCAAGCCTTTTGATGTGGACCAGTTGATCGATGTAATTCGATACCAGATGTCACGTGTTAGCGACCAGGAAGTCGGTGAGCCCGGCAAGGATGTCAAAGTGAACTCCGACTTCTTTCTGGAATAAGAAGGCGCTTACTGTGGACGCCTACTGCGGCGTCAGCACGGACACGCTGAGCAGGCGCCCGATCGCTCCGTCAATTCCCGCGATGAAGTAAGGCAGGCTGACCCACAATATCCACAGACCCACGCCAATGGTGATGGAAAAGCCGATCGACATCACGTTCAGTTGGGGCGCTGCACGGGCCAGAATGCCCAGCACAATGTTGCTGATCAACACAGCAGCCAATACGGGCAGGGAAATTTGCAGGGCGAGTGTGAACATGATGCCGCCCGCCATCGCGATGTTTTGCGCATTCACGACCGACAGGTTCGCACTGATCGGGATCAATTCGAAACTTTGAACCACGGCTGCAATAACCAGCAAGTGGCCGTCGATCACCAGAAAAACCAGGCTGGCCAGTACTCCCAGAAAGCTGCCCAGCAGGGGTGTCTGTGTGCCCCGAGACGGGTCAATGAACTGGGCAAAAGCAAGGCCCATTTGCAGGCCAAGCAGGTCACCAGCCATCTCGAACGCTGCAAATACCAGCCGCATTGAAAACCCCATGGACACACCAATCAGGATTTGCTGAATCAATACGGGTACGGCCTGCGCCGAACTGAGTGTGGGAGGTGTTGGCAGCAGCGGCATCATCAGCATCGCGATGATGGCAGCCAGGGCCACACGCGTGCGACGTTGCACGGTGCGGTTGTCAAACACCGGTGCTGTGGCCAGCATGGCCAGTATGCGAATGAAAGGCCACAGGAATGCGGCGATCCACATTTCAAGTTGTTCGCCGTTGATGGGGACCATGGTTGTGCCGACCTAGCCGATCACGTTCGGAATGTTCATGATCAGCCGTTGGGTGTAGTCCACCAGTGTGGCCAGCATCCAGGGGCCAAGCAACAACAGGGTGGCGAAAATGGCCAGAATTTTCGGAATGAACGACAGGGTCATTTCATTGATCTGCGTGGCCGCCTGCAAAATACTGACCAGCAAGCCCACCACCAGTGCGACCACCAGCAGGGGGCCCGACACCATGAGCATCACTTCCAATGCGTTCTGGCCCAAATTCAATACGGTTTGACTGTTCATGAATCAGTATCCGGTTCAGGTTTCAAAGCTGGCAACCAGCGAGCCCACAAGGAGCGTCCAGCCATCGACCAGCACAAACAGCATGATCTTGAAGGGCAGGGAAATCAGCATGGGCGAGAGCATCATCATGCCCATGGACATCAACACGCTGGCCACGATCAGGTCAATCACCAGGAACGGCAGAAAAATCATGAAACCGATCTGAAAGGCGGTTTTCAACTCGCTGGTGACAAAGGCGGGAATCAACACGCGCAGTGGAACGTCTTCAGGGTTTTGTACATTTTCCACCTTGCCAAGCCTCATGAACAGGGCCAGATCGGGTTCTCGGGTCTGCTTGAGCATGAAGTCCTTCATGGGCACGCTGGCCCGATCGGTCATTTCCTGAAACTCAATTTGATTGTTGCTGAAGGGCAGGTAGGCATTTTCATAAACCCGGTCAAACACCGGGGACATGATGAAGAAGGTCAGGAACATGCTCAGACCAATGATGACCTGGTTGGGCGGCGAGTTTTGAGTGCCCAGGGCCATGCGCAGCAGTGACATGACAATCACGATGCGGGTGAAGCCGGTCATCATCAACAACAGCGCTGGCAGAAAACTGAGAAAGGTGAAAAACAGCAGGGTTTGAATCGGTACGCTGTAATTCGTGGTGCCATTGGCACCGGGGCTTGCCGTGACACCTGGCAGCACTTGTTGCGCATGTGCCTCGGGCAGTACTAGGCACAGCAGGACAATGCACAAGCCGAAAGCCAGGCCAAGCCAATTAAATTGGCCGCTGGGTGCGTAACTGCGATGAATCATGATTTGGCCTTGCCTGTTTTGACCCGGTCGAGCAGTTTGGCAAAGCTGGCAGCGGCATTCTGTGCGGAATCTATTTCAATGCTCCCAGCCGGCATGCTGTGCAGGGTGTTGATGCTGTTGCTGGTCATGCCCAGTACCAGCCAGGTGTCACCCACTTCAACCAATACGATTTTTTCACGCGGTCCCAATGCGGATGTGGCCAATACCTTGTAAAAACCACCACGCCGTTGTGCGTTGCCTACCCCGAGCCGTTTGAGCAGCCAGACCAGTGCGAGCAAAAGCCCCAGCACAAAGAGCAGCCCAAGCGTTGTTTGAAGCAAATGACCTGTCATGGGATTGTCTGCCGCAGCAGCAACGGTGGCAGTGGCGGCGGCAGTGGCTTCAGGTGCTGCTGTGCTTGCCGCAGTTCCGGCCGGTCCGGATGGAGTTGTAGCTTCCTGCGCCAGGCAGGCCCCGCTTGAAAGCAGGATGCCTGTCAGAAAAAGAAGGGCTTTGCCCTTTGCGAAAACGCTGCGTTCTTTTGTTGTTGTGTGCATGCCTTGGTGCTGCAAAGAAGTATCAACGGTTGAGTTTTCTCAAACGCTCAGACGGCGTGATGATGTCTGTCAACCGGATACCGAATTTGTCGTTGACGACCACCACTTCGCCTTGGGCGATGAGGTAGCCGTTTACCAACACATCCATGGGCTCACCAGCCAGGCCATCGAGTTCAATGACCGAACCTTGCGCAAGTTGCAAAATGTGTTTAATCGGTATCTTCGTCCGACCCAGCTCAACAGTCAACTGAACCGGGATGTCCAGAATCATGTCGATGTCGTTCTGCGTGCCTGACGCCACACTTCCGGCAAACGGCTGAAACAACCCAGCTGCGGGTTTCGCATCCTGTGCTTTGGCAAACAGGTTGTCCGTGTCGCTGGAATTTGGCGCGGTGGTGCTGGCTTGTTCGGCCAATGCAGCGGCCCAATCGTCGGCTGCATCGGTCACTGTGTCTTCGTGCTGTTCTGCCATGGTTACTTCCTTGTCCTGTTTACTGTTGATGCGCCTTTTCAGGCTGTTTGTTTTCCCGGTTGAGCAAGGTTTCCAGGTTTAGGGCGTCTGCGTGCGATTCATTGCTCACTGACATCACTTCTTCAACCTTGAGCGCGTATTGACCACCGCTGGTGCCGTAACTGCAATTGAACACGGGCACGTTGTCCACACGCGCTTCAATCACTTTGCCTATTTCGATTGGAATGACATCGCCGACGCGCAGTTCCATGATGTCGGCCACGGTCAGCTGGGTGTTGGCCAGGCTGGCCACCAAGTCCACTTCGGCCATTTGCACCTGCTTTTTCAGCATGGTGACCCAGCGTTTGTCGGGTTCAGCCTGGTCGCCTTGCATGCTGGAATACAGCAGGTCACGAATGGGTTCCAGTGTGGAGTAGGGTACGCAGATGTGCAGCGATCCGCCGCCTGCGCCCAGCTCAATCGAGAACGAGGTGGTCACGACAATTTCTGAAGGCGTGGCAATGTTGGCAAACTGGGTGTGCATTTCGGAGCGCAGGTATTCCGGTTTCAACGGAAACACAGGGGCCCAGGCTTTCACAAATTCTTCGCGGATCACTTCCAGCATGCGCGCAATGATGCGTTGCTCGGTTTGGGTGAAGTCGCGTCCTTCCACCCGGGTGTGAAAACGGCCATCCCCGCCAAACAGGTTGTCGATGACTGCAAACACCAGGCTGGGGTCAAAAATGAACAGGGCGTTGCCGCGCAATGGCTTCATGGCCATGATGTTCAGGTTGGTGGGTACCACCAGGTTGCGGATGAATTCGTTGTACTTCAGTACCTTGACCGGGCCCACCGAAATCTCGGGGCTGCGGCGCATGAAATTGAACAAACCGATGCGGATCAGACGCGCAAAGCGCTCGTTGATGATTTCCAGCGTGGGCATGCGGCCACGGACGATGCGTTCCTGTGTAGCCAGGTTGTAGGGACGAACACCGCCTGCAATTTCTGATTGCTCTTTCGTTTCTTCTTCGCCGTTCACACCCCTTAGCAGGGCGTCGACTTCATCTTGTGAAAGAAATTCTCCGGGCATGGTACTGGCTGTCCTGTTATTGAATCACAAAGCTGGAAAAATGAACGTCGCGTATGCCACGGGTGGGGTCTTTCTCATCGCCTTTGATGGTGACGCGGGCCAGGTCGACCAGTTCGTCCATCAGCTGCTGTTTGCCTTCAATGGAAGTAAGATTGCTGACGTTCTTGCCAGACAGCACCAGCAGGATACGGCTGCGAATCACCGGTGTGAAATTCTTGATTTCCTCGGCTGTGGCTGCAGTGCTGACTTCGTAGGTGATGCCAATTTGAAGGTAGCGGGTGCTGTCAGGGTCAGTCAGGTTGACCACGAACTGGTCCATCACGACAAAGGTCGGTGGGCCAACGGGTTCCACGGGTTTGACTTCCTCTTCGGCGTGGTCTGCTGGTTTGAGCAACATGAAATAGGCGGCTGCACCACCTCCACCCAATACGGCCAGAACAATGGCAATGATGAGGATCATCTTTTTCGATCCCTTTGCAGGGGCTGCTGCATCAGGTGCTGCAGCAGCGGGTGCCGGGGCAACTTTGGCCATTTTCTTGACTCCGTAAGTTCAATTGCTTTGTGTCACATTCAAACACCATTGTGTCTGAAAGGTTTTTGAGCAAATCCCCGAAAAGCCGTGTTCTTTAGACCCTATTCATTCATCACGCAAACATATCGAGCTGCCCCGAGGGCTTGGAGCCGGAAGCTTGTGTGGCGGTGGGAACCTGTTCATCCGTGGCCATTCCACCTGGGGCGGAATGTTGACCACCGCGGCCTTGCTGGCCACTGTTCTGATCAAATTGGGCCTGGCTTTGGTTTTGTTGCCCTTGCCCTGCGCTGGGCGTGTTGCCGTGTTGAATCTGAACCTGATTCAATTGCAGGCCGTTCTGTGCCAATACTTCTTTCAGGTTGCTCAGTGACTGAGTCAAAAGATTGGCCGAGGCTTCGTCCTGTGTGCGAATGACAATCTGTACTTGTTGGCCTTTCTGAATCAAACGCATGTTCATCGGGCCGAATGATTCCGGATTGACGCGAATGTCCACGGTGGACATATTTTTGCCAATGGCCCATTGCACGGTTTGTCCAAGTTCCTTCGCAAAACCGGGTTGGTTCACCGGGGTCTTGATCAGGGTCTGTTGTGCAATACCACTCGAGCCTGTCAGCCCGTTGGTACCAGCTGCCGTGGCGTTGGGGTTGCCCGCGGCCTGCAGGTTCGATGCCGCAAGAATTTTCTGTCCGGCCTTCAGTTCCCCAACTTCCAGTTCTGCGTCCATTCCTTGTGTTTGCTGGGCAATTTGAGGCGCCAGCTGGGCTGCCACGGCATTGGCATTGCCGCTGGTTGTGAGGCCCGTGGGTGGCGCGCTTGTCAATGGGTCGCCTGCTTTGCTGATCGTTCCCGCGTTTAATACCGCATCGATTTGAGTATTGCCGGTGTCCCGAGTCTGCCCAAGTGCCTCGGTTGTTGGCACCACGGGTGTACCCGTTGTCGTTAAACTGACTTGAGTCGGGTTCTGCGGATTTGCTGTGCTGCTGGTGTTGGCGGTGGGGTTGGCAAAGTCAGTGCCGGTGCCCATGGGTGAAGTCAGCGCGCTGTCGCCAGGCAGCACTGGGGTGCTGGCCTGCTGAGGTGCGCTTGCCTGCGGGTCGTTGCCTGTTGCTGGAACCACTGCCTGGGTTGCGGTGGTGTCCTCGGCGGGCTTGGCCGTTGTGTCAGGCGAGGACTGTTTTGCAGGCGCTTCACTTTCCTTCGCTGTTGCGTTTGTATTTTGTGTGTTGGCAGACTCTGCCTTGGCAGGCTCTTCAGTGGCCTGGGGCTTTTGCAAAGAGCTGTTGCCCGTGTTGCTCACCGATTGCGTTGCAGCCTGGGGGGCAGGTGCACTGGCCTGTTGCATCCAGTTGCGTTGTGCCCACACGGCAGCCTGCGCGGCCTCTGCGTTAACCGTGTTGTCGATGTCTTTCTTCGGTTTGTCCTGCTTGAACAGGCTTTCACGCAATTGCGATTCAATGCTGTTTAGTTGGGCATTCGGCGCAATTTGGCCCAGTGCTGAACTGAACAGGGCTTCAAATTGCAAATCGGGACCTTTTTTGTCGGTGTTGGTCTTGTTGCCCTGATTGGGTGTTTGCACCTTGTTGACGGCATTCATGGTTGGGGTGTTTGTGTTCATTGGGCTTCTCCCGCGGTTTGAACCCGGTAAATGCGTGCGGCAAATTCGTCATTCATTTTTTGGTCGCGTTTGTTTTCAAGGCGTGCGCGTTTCAGTTTTTCCCGTTCCACCAAAGCTTCAAATTTGCGTTGTTCGGCCAGGAATTCCTGCCACTGCCTGTTTTGGTGAACCAGTGTGGCGTTCAGAAATTCCACTTCACGGGTTTGCTGGGCAATCGCTTCTGTGATTTTTCCGACAAAGGCCGTTTGATTGCGCAATTGCTGCCCGGTCATGCCCGTTGTTGCCTTGCTGTGCATGCCGTTCTGGCATTCATCGCGGTAGCTTTGCAGCATGGTCAGCTTGTCCTGGCCTTGAGCCAGTTTTTGCCGGGTTTTCGCCATGGTTTTGGCCATGGCATCGGCTTTTTCGCTGGCCTGTTCAATCAGGGTGTGCAGCACATTGCTCATAAAGACCCAAGCTTTTTAATGTTTGTCATTCTTGAATTCATTGGGGAATAGCGATTGAAGGCCTGCAAGGGCTTCATCGAAACTCGCGCTCTCTAACATTGACTGCTGCAACAGGTTTTCAATCTTCGGATAAAGCGCCAAAGAATGGTCCAATTGCGGGTCTGCCCCGGGTGAATATGCGCCTACGGTGATCAGGTCACGGTTGCGTTGCACCTTGGAGAAAGCCGCTTTCAGGCCTCGGGCGGCGTTCAGGTGCCCGGCTGGAACAATGTTGTGCATGGCACGTGAAATAGACTGCTCAATGTCGATCGCGGGGTAATGGCCGCTTTCAGCGAGTTGACGCGACAGCACAATGTGGCCGTCCAGAATGGCGCGTGCGGAATCGGCAATCGGGTCCTGCTGGTCATCACCTTCAGTCAGTACCGTGTAAAAAGCGGTAATTGAGCCGCCACCCTTGCGGCCGTTTCCTGCACGCTCAACCAGCGTGGGCAATTTCGCAAACACGCTGGGCGGGTAACCTTTGGTGGCTGGGGGTTCGCCAATGGCCAATGCAATTTCACGTTGGGCCATGGCGTAGCGGGTCAGTGAATCCATGATCATCAGCACGTTGTGACCCTGGTCGCGAAAGTGTTCTGCGACCACCTGGGTGTACGCTGCGCCCTGCATGCGAAGCAGGGGGCTGACGTCGGCAGGCGCTGCAATCACCACGCTTCGCTTCAGGCCTTCTTCACCCAGAATCTGTTCAATGAATTCCTTGACCTCACGGCCCCTTTCACCAATCAGACCCACCACCACGCGGTCGGCCTTGGTGTAGCGGGCCATCATGCCCAGCAACACGGACTTGCCCACACCAGAACCTGCCATCAGGCCAATCCGCTGGCCACGGCCTACCGTCAGCAGGGCGTTGATGGCGCGTACGCCCACGTCCAGCGGTTCGGTAATCGGTTCGCGTTCAAGCGGGTTGATGGGGCGGGCTGCCAAGGGCAAACGTTTCTCGAATTTCAGTTCACCCAGGGTGTCAAGCGGGCGGCCATTGCTGTCCACGACCCGGCCCAGAAGGCTGTCGCCCACGGGCAGGTGTTTTGTTCTGTCTTCCGGGCGGCGCCAGGGGTGGGCTTTCACACCCAGTTTGGGGGCAATGGGGGGAGGCTCCTGGGCAATCACTTTGGCGCCGGGTGTCATGCCGTGTACATCGGTTGCAGGCATCAGGAAAAGTTTGTCGCCGTTGAAGCCAACCACTTCGGCTTCAAGCGGCGGTGCGCCTTTTTGCACCACAGTGCACACGCTGCCCACGGGAAGTTTCAGGCCCACGGCTTCCATGACCAAGCCTGCCACGCGGGTCAGTTTGCCGGTTGCGATCTGTGGCTGGTTGTGTTCAACCAGGAACTTGCATTCATCAATCCATTCAAGCAAGTCGACATGTCTTTCATTAACCTTGATATTACTTTTTCAAGTTGTAGAAAGTGAATCGATTCATTCTGTGATTCAATCATATCCTGCAATTTTTATTCTATTTAACTTGTGTCTTTCATTACATCATCGATTATTTACTTTACTGCTTCTGATTTAGGGGCTATTCCTCGGTTGTCGAAAAGTATATCCCTCAATTCACTCTTTCGACTCAGTCGATTGTATTCTTTATCAAGTCTTTCTTTAAAGGAA